>JAEUVI010000344.1 GCA_016787105.1 Chitinophagaceae bacterium
CTGCTGCTGTAGCTTGAATTGCCTTCTTGCAGAGCGGTATACAAATGCAGCGCCTACCAGTATCAATAAAAGAAATGTAATTCCTTCTGCCAGGAACTTTATAGTATTCCGGTTGTACTCGCTGGTGATTTTCGCGAATTCATTTTTATATAGTTCAGGATTTACCTGGCTGTCTACAGTAGCATTTAGTTGGCGGATATTGAACTCACGCATTTGCGTATTTTGCCGTTCCAGCGATATGAACCACCAAACTAATGCAGCTATTATATATAGAAGTAGCGCCCAGTAAACGATAGTAATGCGGCGGATGCCTTTTTTTCCTGGCTGGGACATGATTGTTGCAAAAAATATAAGCTTATTGTTTTTTCTCAACGCGGAGGCCCACATTCAATACGTTTTCCAGTGGGTCTTCACGCATTATCTGTTCTACTTTAAATGTATAGGTTCCGGCTTTCAACGGACTGGGATCTGTTAATTGTATCCTGTGCTCGTAAATATCATCCATACCGGTACCAAGCCATCCTTTTTCATTGGTAGCAAGCGGCAGTTCGTATCGTACTTTATGAACCGAATCGCCGGGTGGCTGCGAATAAAGGTTTATCCAGATATTATTAAAGTGATATTTCTCGGTATGTCGTAGCACCAGGTACACCTGGTATTGAGAAGTAGTATCTTTTATAGTAAACGAAAATTCTGGCTTGAATGAGGTGTTCCAGCTATGTTTTGGAATCGCAACGCTTTTTTCATATAGATCGATAGTAGTGCACGAAACAATTGCCAGCATGAGGCAAAGGACTATGGGTATGAAGCGGGAAACAGTTTTAAAACTTTTCAAGCAATATTTTTTTACAAATGTAGGCTAAGGGATTAAAAGAGAAAAGCAGGAAAAGAGGGTCTTGCCATTTGAGGTTTTTCATCATTCTAAAGCAATCAATCCATATAGAGTGTATAGAAAACTATCGGAAATCATAATGAATTCAAAAACGATTGCTCTCTTTTCTCTTTCACAATTTTGAGCTCCTGGGTTATAGCACATTTAATATCTGTTCCTTCGCCTTTTCCAGTTCATCTTTCATCATTACAACGCATTTCTGTATTGTTGAGTCGTAGGCTTTGGCGCCGGTAGTATTTATTTCACGGCCTATCTCCTGTAAAATGAATGATAGCTTTTTTCCTTTTGATTCTTCTTTTTCTGCCAGGATACTCTTAAAGTATTCGCAATGATTTCTCAGCCTCACTTGTTCTTCGCTGATGTCAATCTTTTCTATATAGTAAATGAGCTCCTGTTCAAGTTTGTTAGTGTCGTAGTTGTCTTTACCTACATTTTCTTCCAGCAACTTTGTAAGGCCGTCACGTATTTTTTGCTGGCGCAATGGTTCCAGTTTTATAACCTGATCCTGCTGAGTTGAGATGTTATTAATACGTAATATAAGGTCTTCTTCCAGTATTTTACCTTCTTCCAGGCGATGAACATTGAGGTCATCAATAGCAGCCAACAATACTTTTTCAAAATCAGCCCATTCTTCATCTGTTAATGTCTCACTGGTTGGGGTAATAACTTCGGGCAGCTTTATTAATGTACTAAGGATATGTGAAGGATCGAGATTGAGCTCTGCTGATAGTTCAGCCAAAGGTTTGTAATATGCTTTTGCAAGGCCAATGTTAATAGATACAGGTTTGGCACTGCCTGTTTCCTTCAGGCTGATGGTACAATCTACGCTACCACGCCCCAGTTTTTCAGAAAGTGTACGACGGATATCAAACTCTAAAGGCCGTAAGAAGCCAGGTAGTTTTAATTGTAATTCAAATTGTTTACCATTAAGGGATTTTATATCTACCTGGAATGTTTTATCACCTACATTCTTTTCAGCCCTTCCGAATCCGGTCATTGATTTCAGCATGAAAAATTTTTATTAGCGATAAAGATATTTAATGAAGCTGTCTTGGAGCAATTTTATTTTATAACGAAGCGTATATATATCTATGTGTTGCTGGTATGTTGTTAAACTAAAAGTCCCCGATGAATCGGGGACTTTAATATGTGGATGGGTTAGTAAGTACCGGGAATAAAATTCCCGACCACAATATTATTACTATTTTTTTCGAACTAAAAAAATTTTTCAATAAATTTTATTCACATTTTTATAATTCTTGTGGATAATAGCAAATGAGTCAATAACCGTTTCAATACTTTATCATCATTCTGTTTTATGATTCTATCTATCATTCATTTTATACTATCTTATGAAATGCTTGCTACATCAATGTTTCAAGCGAATGAATAATTTTCATTTTGCAAATGAATAAATAAAACTGTAATTAAAACTTATAGATTATTATTCAAAAATGGTTACTGAAGTACTTATTTATTGCAATGAAACTTTTTTTTGCAAAAATCAATAATCGCATGCAAAACGACTGTTTTAACAGTTTTTGATCATTGAAGCAGCTATTGCATGAGCAATTACCTTTGCCAAAATTTATTGCTATGCGATTTGAAAAGCCAGTAGATATAACATGGATTGCCGGTTTTATCGGTGCGGAGCTCATTGGTAACAGTAATGGTAAAGCTACAGGTATAAATGAACTACATAAAGTAGAAGAAGGAGATATTGTCTTTGTTGATCATCCTAAATACTATGCTACCTGTATCAACTCTGCTGCTACTTTCATTATAATAAATAACCGTACAGCCGTTCCAGAAGGCAAGGCATTATTATTATTAAGCGATCCATTTGAAGCTTATCTCAAACTGGTCAATCATTTCCGTCCTTTTGCTCCTTCCATGAAAACTATCAGCGATTCTGCGGTAATAGGCAATGGATCGGTAGTGATGCCAAATGCATATATCGGCAATCATGTAACTATTGGTGAAAATTGCATCATTCATCCAAATGTTACCATTCTTGATTATTGTGTAATTGGTAATAACGTAACAATACAGGCTGGCACTGTAATCGGCAGCGACGCCTTTTATTATAATAAGAAAACAAACCGCGACGTCTATTACAAAAAGATGTCCAGTTGCGGCCGCGTGGTTATAGAGGATTTTGTAGAGTTAGGTGCTGGCTGCATGATTGACCGTGGTGTAAGTGCCGATACGATTATTGGTGCAGGTACTAAAATTGATAATATGGTACATATTGGCCATGATACTGTAGTTGGTAAAAACTGTTTGTTTGCCGCGCAGGTTGGAATTGCCGGTGCTACCACTATTGAAGACAATGTAATACTATGGGGCCAGGTAGGTGTGAGTAAAACATTAACGATAGGAAAAGATGCGGTGGTAATGGCGCAAAGTGGGGTGAAGGATTCTATTGAGGGAGGCAAAGGTTATTTTGGTTCCCCCGTAGTAGAGGCAAAAGAAAAAATGAAAGAACTGGTTTGGATAAAACGTATACCTGCATTGTGGGAAAAGGTAATGGGCAAATAATATAATAGCTACCCCAATTTTTTATTTGTAATGACGTGATTTTATATACTGGTTCAATATTTACCCATGTCTTTACTTATTGCTTTTAATATTTTTCACTGGAAGTATTAACGGAACAGATACCGGCGGCATTGATTGCTATTTGCCTCAACGGCCGGAGGGTATTTTAACATCCTGATATATTGAACCAAAACCGCTACTTATTGTTCTTATTTAAAATGCAGCAATCATGAAAGTAGAAATATGGTCAGATATCATGTGCCCGTTTTGCTATATCGGCAAGCGCAGGTTTGAAGAAGCACTTGGAAAATTTGAGGATCATAATAATATAGCAATAGAATGGAAAAGTTTCCAGTTGGATCCCACTATTCAGCCAGCACCGGGTAAGAATGTATATGAATACCTGGCGGAACGAAAAGGCATTTCTTATGAGCAATCGGAGCAAATGCATGAGCGGGTAATAGCAATGGCGAAAGATGCCGGACTGGAATATAATTTTGATAAAGCCATTATTGCTAATTCGTATGATGCACACCGCCTCATTCAATTAGCGAAAAAGAATAAACTGGGAGATGCTGCTGAGGAACGTTTATTCAAAGCCTATTTTACAGAAGGGAAAGATTTTGGCAATCATGAAACACTTGCACAAATAGGAAAGGAAATAGGATTAGATGAAAACAAGGTGAGGCAGGCACTGGCAACAAACGAATTTTCCAATGAAGTAGATGCGGATATTTATGAAGCGCAACAGATAGGGGTGCGTGGTGTTCCTTTCTTCGTTTTCAATCGGAGGTACGCCGTATCAGGCGCACAGGCAAGCGATACATTTCTTGACGTACTCAATAAATCGTTCGCGGAATGGAAAAAAGAAAATCCTCTTCAGCAATTAAATATAACTGAAGGCGAAGTATGTGAGCCGGGCAGTGATTGTTAAGGTCTTGTGTGCAGCGGCATCATTCTTTACTGTATAGGATGTTATTAATTATCTTCTTGTTTCAAAATGTTCAGGATTAAATTTGAATTTTTAAATCTGAATGACAGCAGGGCCGAAGATAATATCACAGAAAGCAGGAAATGCAAAACCGTTTTTAAAATGGGCCGGGGGAAAGGGGCAGCTGATTGGCGCCATTGAAGCAGCATTACCAAAAAATATAAACGATAGGGAAAACCTGACTTATATAGAACCTTTTATCGGTAGCGGTGCTATACTGTTCTGGTTATTGCAGCGATACCCTTCTATTAAAAAGGCAGTTATCAACGATATCAATACCGATCTTACCAATGCTTACACAGTAATCAAAGAAAATCCATTTGCCCTCATTGACGAGCTGCAGCAGATACAGGCCGATTATTATAAATTAACAACAGAAGAGAAGCGAAAATCTTTTTACCTGCAGAAGAGAACAGTATTTAATGAACGCAGGCTCACTGTCATTAAAAACACTGCGACACTCATTTTTTTAAACAGAACCTGTTTCAATGGACTTTATAGGGTAAACAGCAGGAATGAGTTTAATGTACCATTCGGTAAATATGATAAACCAAAGATTTGCGATGAGGATACAATACTCGCGGACAGCAAACTGCTGCAAAGGGTAACAATTCTGAACGGCGATTTTCGTGACACACTCAAACATGCGGATAAAAACAGTTTTTTTTATTTTGACCCGCCATATAAACCAATCAGTAAAACTTCGTCTTTTAATGCTTACGCGAAAGATACTTTTAATGATGCCGAGCAGGAACGGTTAAAGAAATTCTGCGACGAAATTTCAGCAAAAGGGCATCAATGGCTTTTAAGTAATTCCGATCCGGGCGATAATTTCTTTGAAAACCTATATTCCGGGAAAAATATTTATATCCATAAAGTGAAAGCCCGCCGGAGTATAAACTCTGTTGCGTCAAAAAGGGGGGAAATAGCTGAGCTGCTTATTTCAAATTACCGGCAATCTTTCTAAAATCCTTTTTTCTTCATTACTGCATCCAGTTCCTGCCATTTTTTTCCTTTGGAAAAGTTAGCCGCATATTCAGCAGTTCTGCCTTCAAGCAATACCTGCTGCATGCCCAGCCTCTTTACACGTTTTTTTAAAATAGCATTGGCTTTATTTTCTTCTGCTACCATACCTGCATAGATGATGGTAAACCATATATCCATTTCTTCGGCGTCGCTTCCATAGTTTTCCGAAAGTTCAGTAATGAGATCCAAAACAGTATTGTCAATATTTTTCCCGGTAAGGGAATAAAAGCAGATAAAATCATTAAAGATTTTTGCGGTACCATGTATTGCACCCAGTTGTTTCAGTTTTGAAAAGTATTCGGTATCCTTTGGTGCGTAGCGCAACTCAGCTTGTCTTTTGAGGTACACACACCATTGATCAAAAGAGCCCTGGTCAAATTCTATGATATTCCTGTTCCGTATATTTTTGATTAAGCGGGGCATTGTAAATATGACCTGTAAAAAAATTGCCACGTTGCTCCGTAGGCAGTTGCTTTAATACATAAATTT
>JAEUVI010000349.1 GCA_016787105.1 Chitinophagaceae bacterium
CGAATTGAGTTATGAATTTGCCCGTGCTATTCCTACTGACAACAAAAAATACCTTGAGTACCAGGAATTCCGCAAGAAATTTGGCGAGGATGGTAACCTGCTGGTAATTGGTATTCAAACTGCGGATTTATTTAAGGAAAAAAACTTCAACGAATATACATCGCTGCTGCGCCAGCTGAAGAAAGTGCAATATGTTGAGGATATTATCTGTGTTCCTTCTGCCGTAAACCTTGTTAAAAACCCCGAAACAGAGAAGTTATCTGCCCAGCCTATTTTCAAAGACACAGTGCTGACTCAGGCTGAAATAGACAGTGCAAAAAATACATTTCTCAGCCTTCCATTTTATCGTGGCCTTTTATACAATCCGCAAAGCAATGCATGGCTGATGGGTGTGCGTATTAATAAAGAGGTGATGAGTACCAAAAGGCGAAATGGAGTTGTTGAAGATGTAGTTGCGCTTGCAACTGAATTCGGCAAAAAGGTAAACCTTGAAATGTACCTGAGTGGTCTGCCGCTTGCACGTTCTATCATGACTACACGGGTTGCCAATGAAATGCGGTGGTTTTTATTAGTATCAGTAATTCTTTCTGCAGTTATATTATTGCTTTTCTTCCGTTCTGTCAGTGCCATGACGCTGTCTTTATCCGTCGTTATCATCGGTGTATTGTGGAGCCTCGGCACCATGCATTTATTTGGTTATAAAATCTCAATACTCGCAGCATTGATACCGCCATTAGTGGTAGTAATCGGTATACCAAACTGTATTTATTTTCTCAACAAGTATCATACAGCTTACAACGAAACGAATGATAAGCGGACAGCATTGATAACTATGATATCGAGGATGGGCATTGTTACACTGTTCTGCAACCTTACAGCAGCTATTGGTTTTGCAGTATTTGGTTTTACAAAAAGCCAGATATTAAAAGAGTTTGGCGTAGTGGCGGGTATCAACATCATCGCTTTGTTCTTTATCTCACTAATTCTTATCCCGGTCATTGTTTCGTTCCTACCTGTTCCGAAAGCAAGGCATACGAAATATCTTGACAGTCCAAGATTGAACCGCTGGCTCGATCGCCTGGAACTATGGTCGCTGAACCACCGTAAACTTATTTATGTAGCTACAGGTTTGATAGTTGCTGTTTCAATTGCAGGCATTTTCAAGCTGCAAAGCGTGGGTTATATCGTGGATGATTTACCCAAAACAGATAAACTATATACCGATTTAAAATTTTTCGAAAAGAATTTTAAAGGTGTGATGCCGCTTGAAATAGTAGTAGATACAAAAAAGAAATACGGTGTATCAAGGAACTTCAATAACCTCGTAAAAATAGACTCACTGTCGCAATACATTGCTACTATGCCGGACATTGCACGGCCATTGAGTATTGCAGAAGGCTTGAAATTTGCAAAGCAGGCTTTCTTCGAAGGTGATAGCAACAACTATTCAATGCCGGCCGAATACGATTTGCCTGCATTGGCTCAATACCTGAGTTTCCGTGGCGATTCATCGGGCACTAAAAATTCTTTTTCCAAACTGATTGCTTCTTTTATGGATAGTTCGCGGCAGCAGGCAAGGATAAGTGTAAACATGGCCGATGTAGGAAGTAAAAGACTCCCTTTTATTCTTGATAGCATTCAGGTTCGTGTAGATCAGATTTTCGATTCAAAAAACTATAATGTGCAGCTTACCGGTACCAGTGTTACCTTCCTTGAAGGCACGCGGTATATCATTGATGGATTGCGCGATAGTATTCAGTGGGCCTTCCTGCTGATTGCTTTGTGTATGCTTTATCTTTTCCGGTCAGTGCGTATCCTTATTTGCTCATTGATACCAAATATAATTCCACTGGTGATAACGGCCGGTGTAATGGGCTGGGCAGGTGTACCATTAAAACCCTCTACTGTACTTGTATTCAGCGTGGCGCTGGGCATCGCGATAGATGTAACGATACGGTTTCTTGTAAATTATAAACAGGATTTACCAAACCATGATTATGACAGCCGCGAAACAGTAATCGCGACCATACACAGTACCGGTATCAGCATTATTTATACATCACTCGTATTGATTGCAGGTTTTATTATTTTCTGCTTCAGTGGATTTGGCGGAACAAAAGCATTGGGTTGGCTTACATCACTGACATTGGTTTCCGCAACTTTTACAAACCTGGTACTATTACCTGCGATTTTAATTGACATTGCAGCGAAGAAAAAGAAAACTAAAACCGCTTAGCCTGTTATTGTAATACCTGTTGTAATTTCTGTTCGAGGTAAGGCCCGCGAAGGTTTTCTGCTATTATTTTACCAGATGGATCCAGTAATACATTGTAAGGAATACCTTCTATACCATATAACGGAACAACAGAACTCTCCCAGTATTTTAAATCACTTACCTGCGCCCAGGTAAGCCCATCTTTTTGAACCGCCTCTTCCCACGCATCTTTTTTCTCATCCAGTGAAACACCAAGTATTGTAAAATTTTTGCTCTTAAACTTAGCATAAGCTGCCACTACATTTGGATTTTCCATTCGGCAGGGACCGCACCAGCTCGCCCAGAAATCAACCAGTAAGTATTTTCCTTTGAAAGAACTTAATGCTATATTTTTTCCTGATAAATCCGGGAGCGTAAATTCCGGGGCTTGCTTACCCGTCCATTTTTCAGGTGGTGCTTGTTGCTGTTGTTGCTGCTGCATGGCTGCTACCTGGTCAACAAAAGCTTTTTTAACCATCCCGATGCCTTTATGTTCCGGAAACTTCTGTTCAATAGTATTAATAAGGCTATCGTATTCCTGTATATCAAATAAACGTCCATACCGATCATTCAAAGGAAATACAGAAACAACGGGATTTTTTGCATTTTTTACAAACCCGGATACATAGTTTCTGAAATCTGCCAGCATCACTTTTCCTTTTTCGCTTAGCGGAACAGTCAGGCTGTCCGTAGCATTTGCTTTGATAAGGCTATCCAATCTCATTCCTATCACATTCAGCTCTTCCCATTTCTGATTGCCTGTTTTCATAAATTC
>JAEUVI010000371.1 GCA_016787105.1 Chitinophagaceae bacterium
TTTAGTAATATGGATCCTGTAGTTTTTAAGGGAAGAGTTTGTGTTATAGCGGGAAGATCATTGCCAAGGCGAATGTCAATAAGCCAGTTGATTGCCGTGCTACAATCTTTTACTGCATCGCTGATACTGATTTTATTCAAATCAATTACTTTACCGCCGGCTGAACCGGTTACTTGTTCAAGTGCTTTTTTGTTTACTGTGTGGGAAGTATATATGCATGATACAAGGGCTGTACCTGTTTTGGGAATACTACTGCCATATGTATTTTTGCCGTCTGAAAACAATAAAAACATATCTGCAGCAAAGCCAGTCATGTCAATTTTTCCAAGCTGGGTAGCCCCCTTATATGAGAGATTTTGCAAGTAATGTTGCCAATTTTTATTGAAATTTTTGCCAGCGTGAAAAACAACGGTATCAAGTAGTTTATGATTGAAAGGGATGATTGTTAGTTGCTCAATAACATGATAAGAGAGGAAACGTGTTAAGAAGCTTACCTCCTTAGAAACGTTTCTTTTTTTAGCTGATTCAGAAGCGTCCCAGTAAACAACAATCTTCCTTGGATTAACAGGATAATCTCCAGGAATTGCCGGTCGAAAACGCATTGCGAAATATGATTCATTCTTTGCTTTTTTTACGCAATAGGAAAAGTCATCAGACAGAGGCAACTGGAATGATATGGGTTTATCCAGTACAATTCCCGAAGCATTCCAGTTTAGCGTAAATTTTTTATATTTACCTGCGAAAGGTTGTTGTTTGATAAGACCCTTGCCCAAGGGTAAAAGGAAATTTCCAGTAGCTGTAATATTCAGGTTAAAGATGGAGACAGTATCGTGAATATTCAAAGGCAGTGAGTAGATAAGATTGTTTTCTTTTGCTTCAAATGCTTCCTGGATTGTCATTGTTATTTTTCGGCTACCACCGGCAGGCACCGGGAAAATGCGCAGGCTGTAATTACCTGTATATTCCATGGTCAGTAGCGCCGGGTCAATGCGTTTTCCTACAATACTGTTATACGTATTTGTTGCCTTCCATTTTTCTTCAATGGTGCCGTCACGGTACTTCCCGTTCAAATCAAGTTGAAAAGCTGTAATTACCTGGCCTGGCTCTAATGAAAATCTGTATAGCCCTTCTATTTCGGTTCTGTTCGGATTGAAAAATTCCATTTCAATAAATGTTGTAGCAATGAATGCATCAGCCTTTATATCTATGGAGCATTTGCTCAATTGCATGGGCCGGTCCCATTGTCTTTGTTGGGCAGAGAGAGTTATACTGCTCAATATGATGACAAAATGGAGGAAAATTATTTTCCGCATAAGCTGGTTTTAATAGCCGGATGCGGAATTCTTAATGATTTCATAAAATAATTTTAGGAAAATGATTTTAACCGGGCTTGTGTATTTGTATTATCTAACTATGGTTTACTTTAAAAAAAAATTCTAAAACAACCTCCCTTGCTCTCCAGGCCTCCTGAAAATACTCGTATTAAGGCTCCATTCTTCTGCATTCATTCCATATAGTTTGCCATACTTTTTATATTGCTGTGCTACCATTTGTGCAATTGCTCCTTCGCCGCGCATGCGCACACCCCATCGTGTATCATTTACTTTACCATCATGGCTTTGTTCTACCAGGTGCCATACTTTATCAGCTCTATCAGGGAAATTTTTATACAGCCAATCATGAAATAAAAACTTGATAGCACCATTTAGCCGGATGAATGTATAGGCTGTAAACGTAGCGCCATTATCTCTTGCTTCTTTCATGATGCGCTGCATTTCGTGTTCATTCAATCCGGGTATCATCGGTCCCATCATGATGCCCATGCGTACACCAGCGCTGCTAAGCTCATTGATTACTTTCAGTTTTTGCTTCGCAGTCGTTGTTCTTGGTTCCATTACTCTTCGTAGATCTTCATTGAAAGAAGTGATAGAAACCATCGCGGATACCAATCGCTTTTTTGCCATTTCCTGCAGCACGTCTTTATCTTTCAGTATCCACGAATTTTTGGTGAGTATGCCTACTGGTTGATTAAACTCATTGCATACTTCCAGCATTCCTCTTGTCAGCCGGTATTTTTGTTCAGCAGGTTGATAACAATCTGTATTGCCACTCAGCATCAGCGGCGCACAAACCCATTTTGGGTTCATCAAAAATTTTCTTAGTAATTGAGGTGCATTTTTCTTTACAATTACTTTTCTTTCAAAATCCAAGCCAGCGCTGTAGCCCCAGTATTCATGCACATTACGGGCATAACAATAAATACAGCCATGTTCACAACCTGCATATGGATTCATGCTATAGCTCATGCCTACATCAGGGCTGTCTACATTATTCACAATTGTTTTTGATTCCTGTTCGATGTATTGTGTTGGGGAATTATCATCACTCCAATCATCAATACCTTCTATATGCTCCCGGGTTCGTTCATCTTTCAGAAAGCGGTTTTTTGTATTGAACTGTGCACCGCGGCCGGCCATGTAATTATCCGGTTTTTGTATTTCACCATCATGTGGTTGCTTATCACTATCGTGTTTTTTCGGAGCAACTTTATAATGGTCTTGCTTTAATTTGTCTGACATAGAAATTAGTTTTTAAATCTAAAAGATGTTTGGGGACACAGAGGCACGAAGGCACAGAGACACGGAGAAAATTTAAGAAGTATTATTTGTTTTGAATACCCGAAAACACAAAGACGCAGGAACATGAGTAAATTCCATCGCATTTTCTTTCACACTGTGCCTTCGTGTCTCTGTGTCTTTGTGTTTCAAAATTTATTTATACAATCATCCTTTTTATTCCTTCTTTCATAAGTGGTACATTAAAGTTGAATATATAACCCAACCGCTTATTACTAAGTTTCAAATAACTTAATACCTGAGCTTCCCAAACAGGGTGATAATACTCCTGAGCTTTCAACTCCACAACAATTAAATTGTCTGCAAGAATATCAATTCTCAATCCATCATCGATAATAAGCTTATCGTATATCAGCGGTATGGTCTTTTGTTTTTCAAACAAAACCCCTCTTTTTGTTAACTCATAACAAAAACATTTTTCATAAACACTTTCCAGTAAACCCGGACCAAGTGCCTGATGAATTTTGATAGCAATATCTACCAGTTGGCTGCCCAACCAGTTTTCTCTTTCAGATAAAGTTTTATAAATCTTCTCTATGTTGCTCTGTGTCATAGTGTCTCCGTGGTTTTGTCATGCAAATAACTCTCCCTGCTTCGTCACCACAGGCAGATTCTGAAATTCGAAACGCTTTACTATCTGGTATTTTAAATCGCCAACAGGCCTCTTTAGCAACAACATTCCATCTGCAATAAATCTTCCGGTAAAATTTTTATTGCTGTATTCCAGCCAGCCCTTTTCATATTGCCAGGGTTGCAGTTTTCTTCCGATAGTGAGATGTGGTTCCATAATGAAATGCGGCTTGTTGTCATCGTTCAGTTTCATCAACCGTTGTGAGTCTGCGCGGATTGTTTTTATCAAATCCTGCACCGGTACTTTTGTTGTTACATTAATATATATGGTGTGCGAAGGAAAACTTCCAAAATCTTTTAATTCAATTTTAAAAGGATATTGCCCCATCGCTACAGTATTCAGCCTGTTTACGATGCGATCTTCCATCATGCCATACTGTACAAAGTTGACCAGTGTGATATGTGGCTTGCTCCATCGTGCATGATCTGATTTATATTCATTGGCAAAATCTTCTTTTACTTTCATGATTTTTTCCCATAATTCTTTGTGCGGGTTGAGCACCACCAGGTACTCATATACTTTGTATCCTGGTAAAAAATCTTTAATCTCTGCTTTCATAAAATTTAGTATTACTCTGTCGGTTTAAAATAAAATTGTGCGACACTGTTATATTTCTCATAGCCGTTGCTGCGCTTCAATAGCTCCAGCCTTGTAACATTAAAGGATGAAATAAAATTTTTGCTGGCATACTCTTTAATAGCTCGCTGGTAAACTGATTCGGATAAACCTCTTGCAATAGTTATGTGAGGTTTTGAAATCAGCCTCACCGGAAAATTCGGATTATCATGCTTAATATATTCTGCAACTACTTTCAACCGTGTGGCCAGTTCTTTAAAGGGATTTTTTTCCAATACAGACAGGAAAACTGTATGTGAAGGAAACCCACTGTAATTATTCACTGTAACCGAAAAACTGTTTTGATCTGCCACAATCCGCTGCATCCATCGTATCAGTGTATCCTCCATCCTGTTCCAGGCAATAAAATTCGAAACAGTAATATGAGGTAAGGCCTTGCTCGCTGCCGGCCAGGTATAGGTTTTGCTGAAGTGGTTTTTTTCCTGCATCACTCTTTCGAATACTTCTTTTGCAGGCGATACTATCAGCAGGTATTCGTGCAAGCCATTTTCCGCAGGATTCAGGTTTTTTTCCATGACGAAATTTTTCTTTGATTAATTATTTAGCATAAATTTACTAAAATATTTAGTTTTCAAAAACTATTTTTATTGTCAAATAAAATTTTATGGAAGAGGATTTTTATGGTGCAGCCTATAAAGGTTCGAAGCAATACTCGCAAAAAGATATCCGGACAGCGAATGCCACTGGCTTTGGTGCGGCAGCTGATGACTATGCTGAGCGTGGCATTGATTTGAATGAGCAGCTTATTATGAATAAGCCGGCAACTTTTTTCTTTCGCATGAAGGGGGAAGCGATGAAAGGAGCGGGGATATACCCGGATGATGTACTGATAGTGGATCGCAGTCTCAAAACGACCAACGGAAAAATAATTGTGGCTTCGGTGGATGGGGAACTCGTGGTACGCCGTTTTCAGCAGACTATAAAAGGAGTGGTGCTGCATCCGGACAACCGGCAATATGCCCCTATCGAAATCGGAGAGTTTTCATCTTACCAGCCATGGGGAGTAGTGACCTGCGTAATTCATCTGATGGATCCCGCATTAATTACTTTTCGCAACAATAGCAATCATAAAAACCTGCGGGCATCTCAATGATGGTTACACGAAAATATTTTTATGAACCCGGCTGCATTGCTACTATTGGTCTTCGTTGCGTCGCACTCTTGTACGTTTGGTATATTATGCTGCATTGTTTCACGCAAAGAACGCTACGGGACAAAGGCGCAAAGAATGAATTTGCTTTACGCCTTCTTTTCTTTGGGGGCTTTGCGAGAAATTTTTTGAAGAACAAATAATGCTACTATTATGAAAGCAATCGTTGACTGTAATAGTTTTTACTGTTCCTGCGAAAGATTATTCCGGCCGGAGCTGGCAAAGAGGCCGGTTGTGGTGCTAAGTAATAACGATGGCTGTATCGTTAGCCGCAGTGATGAGGCGAAAAGCCTTGGTATAGAAATGGCAGGTCCTTACTTTATGGCAAAGCGTGTTATTGAGGATAATGGTGTTGCTGTATTTTCCTCTAACTATACATTATATGGAGATTTGAGTATGCGTGTAATGGATACACTTCGTGAAATAGCCGGTAAGGATGCAGTTGAAGTATATTCTGTAGATGAGGCATTTGTTGATTTAAGCATTATACCAGAGGAAGAATTATATGAAACTGCGAAATACATAAAAGATATGGTTGAAATGTGGACAGGTATTTCTGTTTCTATTGGGGTAGCGCCAACGAAAACATTGGCCAAACTGGCTAATTATATTGCAAAGAAAAACAAAGAGGCTTCTGGTTGTGTGACTGTACTGGCTACACCAGAGCAGCAACGGGAAGCGCTGCAGCAAACAAGGGTCAATAATCTCTGGGGAGTAGGAGGTGCATATGCTAGAAAGATCTATGATATGGGTATTACCAACGGTTGGGAACTTGCTACAATGTCAGAAGCGTGGGCGCATCGTTTTCTTGGAGGTGTGGTTGGTGTGCGATTGATTAAAGAATTACGTGGCGAAGAAGCTGTAGATATGAAAGAGGAACTGGTTGAAAAGAGAATGATTGCCACTACACGGATGTTTGGAAGTACCGTCACAGATATCAATGATATAAAGGAAGCAGTAGCAACTTATACTTCACGTGCAGCAGAGAAACTAAGAAGGCAACATAGTGCAGCCCGTGTTATCAGCGTATTTGTAGTTACCGGAGAGCAGGATTATTCATTAGGCTTCAATAGGGGAGGTACGATAAGTAAACAGGCTACACTTCCTGTAGCAACCTCCAAAACACAGGAGTTGATAAAGCCCGCGGTAGCATTGGTAGATGAGTTGTATAAACGAGGTACTGAATACAAGAAAGCCGGTGTGATGCTGAGTGGCCTGGTAACAGATACTTCTATACAAGGAAATATATTTTTATCCGAAACAAAAAATTGTGAGCGTCGCCTGATGGATACAATAGATAATGTCAATTTCAGCCAGCGGGATGATATGCTGAAATTTGCCGCCAGCGGTACCGATCGCGATTGGAAAATGCGACAGGAAAAAAGAAGTCCACGCTATACTACAAGATGGGATGAATTGTTTGAGGTGAGCTAAAATTTGTAATTTGAAATATTATGGAGAATAAAGGGGAGATAATTATTTACAAGACGGAGGATGGAAAAAGCCAGCTGGATGTGCGATTGGAAAATGAGACTATTTGGTTAACTCAAAAGCAAATAGCGGTTTTGTTTGGCACCCAAAGGCCTGCAATTACAAAACATCTTTCTAATATATTCAAAGCTAAAGAGTTAAATGAGAAATCAGTATGTTCCATTTTGGAACATACTGCCTATGATAATAAAACTTATAAGACAAAATTTTATAATCTTGATGTTGTAATATCAATTGGATATAGAGTAAATTCAAAAAGGGCAACGCAGTTTCGCGTTTGGTCAACTCAAACCTTAAAGGACCATTTGGTAAAAGGCTATACACTCAATGAAAAACGACTCAAAGAACAACAATATAAATTTAAGGAACTGCAGCAAACAGTTGAATTCTTAAAAAATACTGTTGGTCAAAAAGAGCTATCAGGCAAGGAGACACAAGGCCTCCTCGAAATCATATCTCAGTATACCCGATCATTTATTTTACTAAACAAATTTGATTCTGAAAATCTTGAATCAATATCTTCTGATAAAAAGCTAACACATGAGCTGAAGTACAAGGAAGCTGCTTCTGCTATAGAAGAGTTAAAGAAGAAATTAATTGAAAAACAAGAGGCATCTGATTTATTTGGCAAACAACGGGACGATGGGTTTAAAAGTTTATTAAAAAGTGTCGTACAAACTTTTGGAGGCGAATACCTGTATCCCACAATCGAAGAACAGGCTGCTCATCTCCTTTATTTTGTTATCAAAAATCATCCTTTTGCAGATGGTAATAAGCGGATTGGAGCATTTTTGTTTGTATGGTTCCTTCAACTCAACAAACATTTACTGCGTAAGAATAATGAAGCAAAGATTAATGACAATGCACTTGTTGCTTTGGCTTTGCTTCTTGCACAAAGTGATCCTGCTCATAAGGAAATGTTTATTAAGCTGTTAATTAACCTGGTTAATGGAGGATCAAATTAATTATTGTCTTTCCTGGCCTTCTTCCCTACACCTTCACATAAATCTTTCTTTTATCCATCCACCAGCAGATAAACCACATAAATGCAATTACACACAAAGCATATAATAAAGATCCCAATCGCGGATCTCCGGGGATATTGATAAATACTTTTTGATAAAGCCATGTCCAGGGAGTATAATAAGTCATTTCTCCTTTTTCATTTAGCCCGTTTTCAAACCTGATTAATGCAAGCCCTTTTGGTAAAAAAGCACTTAATGCAAAAACGAACAATGCATTTTTACCAAACACGTCAAAAAACCGTGTAGCAAACCCTTTCACATTTTTAAATTCGATAAGATAAATCATTGTAGCGATGGTAATAGTTGCAAGACCTGAAGTATATATTGTGTACTAGCTGGTCCATATTTTTTTATTAATTGGGAAGCTCATATTCCATATCATACCTGTAAGCAACATGACAACTCCTGCCACGAATAATCCTGCCACCATTTCAAAATTCTTTCCTTTCTGCTGAATATAATTGCCTACCATAAAGCCGAATATTACTTCAACAATAGCGGGTAATGTACTCATCAATCCTTCCGGATCGAAAGGAATACCTTCACCTTTGTACATATGGGCAATACCCAATATTTTCTTATCGATGTTGGTGCCAAACCAACCCTGCAGACCATATGGGTCAGTGGGATTGCCGAGATAACAAAGCACCCAATAAAACAGCAAGATGATAAGCCCGACAAAGAAGGCTCTTGCAGGCTTCAGGTAATAAATAATAACTGAGGCAAAAAAATAGCAAATGGCAATCCGTTGTAACACTCCCAATATCCGCACGCCTTTACTACTATCAGTTATGTTTACCCAACTTATGAAATTAAGGCCTTCATCCGTCCACCTGAAAAAAGGCCACCAGTTCAGAAAAAGACCAATCAGGAATATCAATACCGTACGCTTCGCAATTTTTTTCCAGAAAATTACATTCCCGGCAACTTCGAGACGTGGTAATACAAAGGACATTGCATTGCCAACTGCAAACAAGAAAAAAGGAAAGACCAAATCCGTTGGTGTGAGGCCGTGCCAGGGCGCATGTTCAAGCGGTGAATAAATATGTGACCAGGAGCCAGGATTGTTTACCAATATCATGAGGCAAACAGTGGCACCGCGGAAAACGTCGAGGGAGTAGAAACGCTGGCTCAGGTTCTTCAGTTTAAGTTAAGGTAATAAATAAGTTGAGTAATCGGTATGTAAGTACTGATATGCGGAAAGAAAATTTCATTTTTGTAGAATGACAGGTAAAAGCTTTTTTATTCATTCCAGTGCCTTTATCGATGAAGGAGTTGAAATAGGCAATGGCACCAGAATCTGGCATTTTTGCCATCTGATGCCCGGCTGCAAAATTGGCGAAGATTGTAATATCGGGCAGAATGTTTACGTTGATAGAGGTGTAATTATAGGGAACAGGGTGAAAATTCAGAACAACGTATCAGTTTATAAGGGCGTAACTATTGAGGACGATGTATTTCTAGGGCCATCCATGGTCTTTACAAATGTTATAAACCCCAGGAGTTTTATTGAACGAAAGGATGAAATGAAACCTACAAGAGTTGGTAAAGGTGCTACTATTGGCGCTAATGCTACTATTCTATGTGGCACAGAAATAGGCAGTTATGCACTTATTGGTGCTGGCGCAGTTGTTACTAAAAATGTTGCTTCTTATGCGCTGCTTATCGGCAACCCGGCGAAGCAAATAGGGTGGGTAAGCAAAGCCGGTCATCGGTTAAAATTTGACGAGAGCAACTATGCAGCTTGTAAGGAAACAGGAGAGCGCTATAAGCTGTTGAATGAGAGCGTAGAGCTGCTTTAAACTTATCAACCTCTGGGGATAAATGCCTCACAATCTGCAAATTTTATTCTGTTGCCACTCCCATTGTTCCCCCTATATTTGCAAATTATGGGATTTTCCCATATAATTTAGTACCATGATAACCAGTCATATGTGATTTTTTTGTGTGACTGAGATGGCGAAGCCGTCAAAAAATGTTTTCGATTGAACAGTAAGTGGTTAGCAATATATACCCGCCCCAGATGGGAAAAAAAAGTCGATGCTCTTTTGAAGGAAAAAGGTATAGAGAGTTATTGTCCTTTAAATAAGGTAAAAAGAAAATGGAGCGACCGGATAAAAACAATAGAAGAGCCACTATTTAAATCATATGTTTTTGTAAAAGTTGACGAACCGTCACGGACTACTGTGCGTATGACGAATGGTGTTATCAACTTTGTATATTGGAATGGAAAGCCTGCCGTAATAAAAGAAAGAGAAATAAGTATTATAAAACGTTTCCTCGATGAGCATGAAAATGTAGAAGTGCAGTCTATGGACGTATCATTAAACCAGCGTGTAAAGATAACCGGTGGTCCATTGATGGACCAGGAAGGCAGTGTGATAGATATCAAGCGTAAAATGGTAAAGGTGGCAATAGACAGTATCGGTTATGTTTTAGTAGCCTATATTGACAGAACTAAATTAACTTCGGCACAGCCGAAATAATACATTTAACAGTTTCCTTTTCATAATAAAGACAACTAAATGAGATTATTCAGAATACCGCTGCTTGTATTGCTTGTTGTTTACCTGGCTTCCTGCGGCACTTCCAAAAAAATTCCGATTAATTATATACAGGACAGCGCAGCGATCAGTGTGAATGTAGTTGTTCCGGAAATTAAAATTCAGAAAAACGATTTATTATCTATACAGGTATATAGTAGCAGTCTTGATCCTAATGCAGATGCACCTTATAACCTGCCTGGTGGAACTAACAGTATTACGACTTCGGGATCAGCTTCCGGAACAGCTAATCCGTCTACAGCAGGTTATCTTGTTGACGAAAACGGAACAATTGAGTTTCCGCGTTTTGGCACTATTCACGTAGAAGGCTTAACAAAGGCACAGTTATCGGATACTATTAAGAAATTGCTTACGGAGCCAGTAAGGTTACTTGAAAA
>JAEUVI010000392.1 GCA_016787105.1 Chitinophagaceae bacterium
TAATGAGCGTCTTGAGTATCTTGGCGATGCTATTTTAAGCGCATTGATTGCAGATTATCTTTTTAAAAGGTATCCCTATAAGGAAGAGGGGTTTCTTACAGAAATGCGGAGCAAAATGGTAAACCGACAGCAATTGAATGAAATAGCTGTGCGGATGGGGCTAAAAAAAATTACTTTGTTTAATAAAATGGATGGCTCATTAAAAGTGAGCCAGATATTTGGCAATACACTGGAAGCACTTGTGGGCGCAATCTACCTTGATAAAGGATATAAGAAAACAAACAAGTGGGTGATGGACTATATCATACTGCCACACATGTTTGTTGACGAACTGGAAATTCTGGAAATAAATCATAAGAATAAACTCTATGGCTGGGCCAACAAAAATGGTAAGGTACTGGAGTTTGAAACCATAGATGAAAAAGTAGAAAATGGCCGTCGTCTTTTTACAGTAGCTGCTGTGGTAAATGGTGAAAACCTTGCGGAAGGAAAAGCATTTAATAAAAAAGACGCATCGCAAATCGCGGCGCAACTGGCAGTAACAAAGCTGGGCATTATCAACTCTGATAGCCCAGGTGAAATATCCTGAATTATTTTTTGTAGGCGATCCTGTATATTACTCCGTTTTTATCATCACTTACCAGTAATGATCCGTCTTTAGCGATTTCAATAGCTGTGGGCCGGCCAAGTACTTTTTTATCTTTCTGCAGCCAACCTTCGGCAAAAGGTTCGTATTTCACCACCTTGCTATCTGCGCCGATTGTTGCTATCATTATTTTATAGCCGTTGGGTATTGTCCTGTTCCAGCTGCCATGCAGTGCTACAAATAGTTTGTTTTTGTATTCGGCAGGGAATTGCGAACCTGTATAAAACTGTAATCCAAGCGGAGCTACATGCGGCCCCATTTTTTGGGCAGGTGCTGTATAATCACTGCAGTTTTTCCCTTTTCCATATTCGGGATCCAATATATCTCCCTGGTGACAGAATGGATAACCAAAATGCATACCTGCCTTAGGTGCATGATTCAACTCGCAATTGGGAACATCATCGCCCATATTATCGCGGCCATTATCTGTAAACCAAAGTTCTTTCGACTCAGGGTGCCAGGCCAGCCCCACACAATTTCTAACACCACGGGCAAATATTTCAAAACCTGTTCCATCGGGATTCATGCGTGCAATATTGGCATGCATATCATCGGGCAGGCACATATTACACGGCGCGCCTATCGGTATATACAATTTATCGTCTGGTCCGAAAGCGATAAACTTCCAACCATGATGTTTTTCAGTAGGTAGTTTGTCATATACAACTTCAGGGGATGGTGGGCTGGAAAGCCGACTTTCAATATTATCATAACGTAGTATGCGGCTTACTTCGGCTACGTAAAGACTTCCTTTGCGAAATGCTACCCCACAAGGCATATTCAACCCGGATGCAATAATATAAGTTTTGTCAGCTTTTCCATCATTATCTTCATCAACTGCGGCATATACATCATTGCGATTGCGGTTACCTATAAATAAAGTTCCTTTTTCACCCCAGCACATGCTTCTTGCATTGGGTATTTCTGCAAAAACAGAAATACTGAAACCCTGTGGGAGTTTGATTTTATCAAGCTCATATTTTCTATAAAGAGTTCCTGCATCTTCCAGCAACTTTTCGTCTTTCGATGATTCTTTGCTTTCAGCGTTTGTTTCAGAAACGGTCGAGGGAGTCTTTTCTCCGTTATTTCCACAGCCGGTAACTACAAAAAATAATAGATGAAAACTAAAAGCAATCCTAAGCAGATAAAGGAAACGGGAAAAAGACATAAAAGAGACGGTTTACGATGTTTGAAATTACTAGAATATCACCAACCGGATTTCAGAATGAAATGATCCTATGGGCAGATGGTGTTTTTTCATCACTTAGCATGTGAAAATTACGGTAAGAAAATCCCAAAAAAATCAAAAAAAATTGAATTAGGCTAAGAATAAAATGCATTTTTAAACATATTTGCTTGATTATAATTGCGTTACACTATGGTTTTTTACGATGTAAAAAACCACATGATAAACGTAGAAATGCTTGCATTATTCAGATTCACATATTAGTTTTGTTTCATTAGAGAAACATACAAGGAATTATCCGAAGTAAAAATCTCTGAATACCCTAAAAAGAATACCTAATCCGTCATTTATGAAAACTATTTACACAATCCTGTTTTTGACCTCTTTCCTGGCTTTAAAATCATCAGTACAAGCCACAACAATTACAGCTAAGACAAATAATGGAGACTGGACCTCTAATTCTACCTGGAATCTTAATAGAACCCCACAGGCAGCGGATACAGTTGTTATACCGGCCAGCTTTACAGTAAATGTTTACACAAATGCTACAGTTAGCGGCGACGTTGTAATACAACTCGGAGGCATGTTGAAATTCAACCACTCTTCTAAGCTGAATCTTGGTTCTGCAAGTAAAATTAATCTGTCGGTTGGTTCAATGATCTCCAGTATTAACTCAAGTGCTTCTGATCAGTTGAGAATTGGAGGTAATACTGTATATAAAGGTAATTCAGGAAACCTCCAGGGACCAGGTATGCTTGATAGCAGCGGTTTTCATGCGATAGC
>JAEUVI010000417.1 GCA_016787105.1 Chitinophagaceae bacterium
TCTGATAATTTTGGAATGTTCCGGATAACAGGGTTGGAAGCCGGTATATATGAAATTGTGGTTTCACATATAGGATACGATACAAAAAAACTAACCACCATTGTTCAGGATAATAATACTGCGATGGTGAGTACTGAATTGGATCGCAGTAGTCTCACACTTGCCGATGTTACCGTATCAACCAAAAGAAACGCCACTTTTAACACGATAGCACTACTTGATATTAAACTACGCCCTGTAAATACATCACAGGATATTCTTCGCGCCGTATCCGGCTTGTTCATTGCTCAACACGCTGGTGGTGGTAAGGCTGAGCAGATATTTCTGAGAGGATACGATATAGATCATGGTACCGATATCAATATAACCGTGGATGGGATGCCGGTAAATATGGTGTCGCATGCACATGGCCAGGGCTACGCTGATTTACATTTTTTGATTCCTGAAACCGTTGAAAAAGTAAATTTTGACAAAGGCCCATATTTCGCAGGCAAAGGCAATCTTGCCACTGCAGGGTTTGTTGAAATACAAACAAAAGATTTTCTTGAAAAAAATTGCATACAACTCCAGGCCGGCCGGTTCAACACACAGCGGACACTAGGCCTGTTTAAAATTCTAAGCAAAGAAAATGAGCGTAAAAAGCAACAGTTTTATATCGCATCGGAATACTTCAGATCAAACGGGTACTTTGATAGTCCACAAAAATTTCATCGTTTCAATATTATGGGAAAGTACAGCGCAGTCTTTACGAATAATGCGCGGCTTACAATTATTGCATCAACATTAGATAGCAGATGGGATGCGTCGGGCCAAATACCTGAACGTGCCGTTGCCGATAGCAGCATCAGTAAGTTTGGTTCTATTGACAATAGTGAAGGAGGAAATACAAACAGAACTAATATTACCGCAAAATTCACCAAACAATGGAAAAGCGGCTGGCAAACAAGCGATCAGTTTTATTTTACAAACTATCGGTTTAATCTTTACTCCAATTTTACATTCTTTCTTATTGATTCAACGAATGGTGATGAAATAAATCAACGGGAAAGACGGGATATCTATGGATATACCGGAACAGTATCAAAAAATTTTTCACCTGGCACCATAAATGCAAATACGGAATTCGGGTGGGGACTGCGGTATGATGAAGTAGCCAATATTGAATTGAATCATGTTGTAAAACGTAAATTTCTTAACAGCCTGCAACAGGGCAGCATACAGGAGTTAAACGGATTTTTATACAGCAATTCAAATATTGAACTAAGTAATAAGTTTACAATAATTGCCGGCCTGCGTTATGATTTTTTCAGATTCGGATACAAAAGTTTTTCAAGTAACACAGCAGTTTTCAAAAACCAACAACGTGGAACTGTAAGCCCGAAACTGAATTTCAACTATATCATTAACCCAAAATTGAAAGTATACCTGAATACCGGCATCGGATTCCACAGTAACGATACAAGGGTTATATTAAACGATAAAGCAGAAAAAATTCTTCCACGCGTATTCGGAACAGATATTGGCGTAGTATTGAAACCATTGAAAAGCCTTTTCATCAAGACAGCAATATGGTATTTATATTCTCAACAGGAATTTATTTATGTTGGCGATGAAGGGATCGTGGAGCCATCCGGTAAAACGAGAAGAGTAGGCCTGGATATGTCTATGCGTTACCAGGCAACACGCTGGCTATATGCTGACATGGACATAAACTACGCAAATGCCAGGGCAGTTGATGCAGGCAAAAGCGAGAACTTCGTTCCGCTTGCACCAACCTTCACAAGTATTGGCGGATTGACGGTAAAAACAAAAAAAGGATTTAATTGTAGCCTGCGTTACCGTTATATTGACAGCAGGCCAGCCAACGAAACCAATACCATAAGGGCCGATGGATATTTTTTACTGGATGCAATAGCCAGCTACACACACGGTAAAATTGAGCTTAGCCTATCAATGGAGAATATATTAAACAGCTATTGGAAAGAAGCACAGTTTGACACGGAATCAAGACTGCAGTTTGAAACAAAATCTGTTTCCGAAATTCATTACACGCCCGGAACACCAAGGTTTTTTAAAGCAGGAATTGGATTTATTTTCTAAAACTAGTTATTACCTGAATGTGCTCCGCAAACCTTCTTCAAACGAAACTGGTTTATATCCCAATTCACGTTTTGCTTTATCAATTACAAAACCGGTTTTTAATGGTCGCTTTGCCGGTTGTGAAAAATCAGCAGCTGTCACTTTTTTGATCAATGATTTATCCAGCTTTAAAAAATCGGCAGCGATACATGCCATTTCATATGGCGTAAGTATGTCTTCGCCCGATAAATGAAAAATGCCTTTCGATTTCTTTTCTATAATAGCTGTAATTCCCTTTGCCAGATCTTCAACATAAGTTGGTGTACGTACCTGGTCGTTTACTACATTATAAGTTTCTCCCTTTTCTAGTTTATCTTTTACAATCGTTAAAATATTTTGCTTGCCACTGGCTGGCTTACCATAAACCAATACCGTACGTACTATTGCCCAATCGGAAAGATATTCCTTCACTGCATCTTCCGCATCTGCTTTTGATTTACCATAAAAATTAACAGGATTGGTCGCATCTTCTTCTTTATACATTCCCTCATCACCACTGAAAACAAAATCTGTTGATACAAACAGGAAAAAACTTTTCCGTTCCTCCGCATTTGCCAGCAGGTTGAGAGTGCCCTGCACATTCACGTCATAACATTGCCATTGATTCAATTCGCATTCATCAGGCTTACTCATCGCGCCAGCATGCACCACAACAGAAGGATTGAATTTTTCAAATACGTCATGAACATTAAACGGATCAGTAAAATCGAGCGTTGAATAATTAAAGCCGGTATAGTTTGCAAAAGGCAACCTGCACTCCCCTTTCCCGGTGGCTACTACCGGTATTCCTTTTTGCAAAAGCATTTCTGATAAATAATAGCCTAAAAAACCGTTCGCACCTGTAATTAAAATCATGAACTAAAAGTATTTCATTTGGCAGGTATACCAAAAGCTCTTTTATTCCGGAACTATATAAAAAATGTGTTGAATCAATATTCAATTACATTCAGAATGACATCTTTATCAAAAACTAACATGCATTAGTATTAAACTTGAATCAGCAGTCCGTGTTTATCAAACACAATCAAAACAAAACCTTATTTTTGCTGGCATTTTTACAATTTTTGTGTAAAAAATTCAACTCTTCTTGCCCTTACAGAAGATTGTTTAAGTAAACGACGATATTTTTTGATGGAAAAAAAAGTAACCAAAATTGCTGTATTGACATCCGGGGGCGATGCGCCCGGCATGAATGCGGCCATCAGGGCTGTTGTGCGTACAGGCAATTATTACGGTATGGAAGTATATGGTAGCATGCGTGGCTACCAGGGCCTGATTGATGATGATATTTTTCGGATGGAAAACCGCTCTGTTGCCAATATCATACAGCGAGGCGGTACCATTTTAAAGACAGCCCGCTGCAAAGAATTCTACGAACCGGAAGGAAGAAAAAAAGCCTATGATACGTTGAAAAAACGTGGCATCAATGGTCTCGTGATCATTGGTGGCGATGGCTCATTCCGCGGTGCAGGTAAATTCAGCCAGGAATTTGATATTCCCTGTATCGGTCTCGCTGGCACTATTGATAAAGACATTGCAGGTACTGACTTCACGATAGGATTTGATACAGCTGTAAATACAGCAGTAGAAGCCATTGATAAAATACGTGATACTGCCGATGCGCATGATCGCCTTTTTATTATTGAAGTAATGGGCCGTGATGCAGGTTATATCGCATTGCACAGCGGTATCGCTACCGGTGCAGAACATATTCTTATTCCTGAACGCAAAACAGATATTGATCACGTTATTGATTCGCTGCTTGAAAAAGAAAAGCGGAAAAAACTCGTGAACATGATAGTAGTAGCGGAAGGCGATGGATTTGGTGGTGCGGAAGAAGTAGCACGTCACGTAAAACAAAAACTGCCGAATGCCGATACAAGAGTTTGCGTTTTGGGTCATATACAACGTGGTGGCTCACCCTCATGCCTCGATCGGTTGATTGCAAGCCGTATGGGCTATCACGCAGTAGAATGTTTGATGGAAGGCCGTTACAATGTATTTGTAGGAATTCAGAATAATAAGATGCATTATATACCATTGCAGAATGCCGTGAAAGCAAAAGGCAAGATCAGCGATGAGTGGATGAAGATTGTGAAAATACTGGCATCGTAGACGAAAGCCGAGGCTTTAGGCAATAAGTTTTAAGCTGATTGCCTCTAATTGAAAATATAACAATAATCAGTTTCCGGCATACAGCTTACTGCTTACGCCATATAAATAACCAAAACGAATATGTCACAAAGAGTTGAGAAGTACCTGCATAAAGATATGAATAAGGAAGCTGGCATCGAGCATAGCTTTCACCGCACGAAGATCGTTGCTACTGTAGGGCCTGCCTGCGATACTTATGAGAAATTATTGGAGCTGGTAAAATGTGGAGTCAATGTTTTTCGTCTCAACTTTTCTCACGGCACACACGAATCTAAAGCCGAGATTATCCAGCATATCCGCAATATCAATAAAACACAACCTTACAATATTTCCATTCTTGCCGATTTGCAGGGGCCAAAACTCAGGGTAGGTGAAATAGAAAATGGAGCATTAACAATTGAGCCCGGCGATATACTCACTTTTACTTCGAAGGAAAAAGTAGTTGGTACCAAAGAAAAAATATATGTATCCTACCCCAACCTGCACGAAGATGTAGTACCGGGTAACAAGATATTAATTGATGATGGCAAACTGGAAGTAGTAGTAACAGAAATAACAAAGAATGGCGATATAAAAGTGAAAGTAACGTATGGTGGTGTATTGCTTCCTAAAAAAGGGGTAAACCTTCCGGATACTGCTATCTCTTTACCTGCACTCACTGAAAAGGATTTAATTGATCTTGATTTTATCCTGAAACAGAATGTGGATTGGATTGCACTTTCGTTTGTACGAAAAGTAGACGACATCATCGATCTGAAAAGAAGACTGAAAGAAGCGAACAGTAAGAGTAAAGTAATTGCCAAGATTGAAATGCCTTCCGCATTGGTTGATTTAAGGAATATCATTGTGGAATCAGATGCAGTGATGGTAGCACGTGGCGACCTTGGCGTTGAATTACCTGTAGAAAAAGTGCCTGCAGCGCAGCGCGATATCATCCGCAAATGTATTCACCGTGCCAAGCCGGTTATCGTTGCTACGCAAATGATGGAAAGTATGATTGACCGGGTAAAACCCAATCGCAGTGAAATAACAGACGTTGCCAACGCGGTACTCGAAGGCGCTGACGCAGTAATGCTAAGCGCGGAGACAGCAACCGGCAAACATCCTACACTGGTTGTAGAAACCATGCGCAAGATTATAATGGAAGTAGAGAATACAGAATACCGTTATAACCGTGAAGAAGATTTGGCACCGCAGGCTTCTTCTCCATCATTCCTGAGTGATGCCATTTGTTATAATGCCTGTAAACTATCAACCGATGTAAAAGCAAATGCATTGGTGGGAATGACGCAAAGCGGGTATACAGCATTCATGTTGAGCAGCTATCGTCCTAAATCTCCCATGTATATTTTCACCAAGACACGTACACTGGTCAATCAATTAAGTTTAAGCTGGGGCGTTCGTGCATTTTACTATGATGAAGAACAAAGCCTTGATAATATTTTCCAGGATCAAATCAATATTCTGAAAGAAAGAGGATTTGTAAAATCCGGCGATATTATGGTAAGTACGGGTAGCACACCAATACACCTGCACCTGCCGACAAATATTTTGAAGATTACGAAGGTGGAGTAAGGAATATCCTGATAATATATTTTTCGATAAAAAAGCGCAATCAAATGTTGCGCTTTTTTATTTTTTACAAGCCTGCAATTTTAAAAATGGCAGCATAATTACCTAAAACTGAAATGGCTTAAATTC
>JAEUVI010000425.1 GCA_016787105.1 Chitinophagaceae bacterium
TCAAGAGCGCAAAATAACTGAACTAAGATTAGTATTGAAAATAAAATGGAAAAAGAAAAGAAGATGCCTGGCAATTTCCTGTTCTCCACAATGCAGCTTCTATTCACTACACACCATTGACTATTTTCTCTTAGATTTGAATACAAATTGAAGCCGCATGCATGTACCAACAATGGCTGAATTATCTGTCAATGGAGAAAGTCCTGAAATTTTGTTCTGGGTAGGGTGTGCCGGCAGTTTTGATCAACGGGCTCAAAAAATAACAAAAGCCTTTGCAACAATACTGGATAAAGTGGGAATTAAATACGCTATCCTGGGCAAAGAAGAAATGTGTACGGGCGATCCGGTTCGCCGTGCAGGCAATGAATTCCTCTTCCAGATGATGGCTTACCAGAACATACAGGTATTAAATAATTATGGTATCAAAAAAATTGTAACGGCCTGCCCGCATTGTTTTAATACATTAAAAAATGAATATCCCGAACTCGGCGGCAACTATGAAGTAATACATCATACAAGTTTCCTTCAGCAACTTATCAATGAAGGAAAAATAAAAATGCAGGGAGGAGGTTCTTTCAAAGGAAAAAAGATTACTTATCACGACAGTTGCTACCTTGGCCGGGCAAACGATATTTACGAAGCGCCCCGGAAGGTACTGGAGGCCCTGGATGCCGAACTAATAGAAATGAAACGCTGCAGGAGTAACGGATTATGCTGTGGCGCTGGCGGTGCGCAAATGTTTAAAGAAGAAGAAAAAGGAACTACACGTATTAATATAGAACGCGGCAAAGAAGCGATAGATACAGGTGCTTCTATAATCGCCTCCGCATGTCCTTTTTGTAATACCATGATGACCGATGGTGTAAAACTCGCAGAAAAAGAAGATAGTGTAAAAGTGCTTGATATAGCCGAACTGGTGGCGGCAAATCTGTAATCAAAAATCGTGAATCTAAAATCCCTTACTACCTTTGCCCTATGAACCTCGAATATAAATCATTGCTCGATACTCATTTTCATTCCAGTTCCCGCGTATGGATATACCAGTCCAGCCGTTTATTCACATTAGCTGAAGCGTTGGAAATTGAATTGTTGTTGAAGAATTTCACAGCACAATGGAATAGCCATGGAGCACCGGTAAAAGGGGCAGGCTATTTATTTTTTGGCCAGTTTATTATTCTGATGGCCGATGAAACGGCTACGGGAGTAGGTGGCTGCAGCACAGATAGCTCAGTGCGGCTGATAAAAGATATAGAGCAGCAGTTCAGGGTCAATATGTTTGACAGGGTCAATCTCGCTTTCGTGATAAAAGATAAAGTTCAGATACTGCCCATGGCGCAGTTACAATACGCTTACGACAACCAATTCATCAACAGCGATACCTTGTATTTTAATAACCTCGTGCAAACGAAAAAGGAACTGGAAGAAAAATGGATTGTACCGATTAGGGAAAGTTGGTTGGCAAGGAAGATTTCAGCTACAAATACAGTTTCACTAAAATAATTGCAGAGTACAGTGTGTCGTGTCATACCTGAAAATTTGGAAGTTTTCAGATATAAGGATTAGTTTATTTAGCTTTTATCTTTTTACTTTTTCTCTCCTGCCATCCTGTCACAAACTCCCCTTCTTTCGCTATCTTTGCCCACTCAATTGTTGAATAATGCTTGATTTGGTGACAGATAAGATACAGGACGAAACAAGGCAGGGCGAGGCATTCGCACCATTCGCCAATGACCCCAACGAATACCGGAAGCGGTTTTATATCGAAAGCTATGGCTGCCAGATGAATTTCGCGGACAGTGAAATCGTAGCTTCTATTCTGAATAAAGAAGGGTTTGGCGCTACGCGAAATGTAGAAGATGCAGACCTGATATTTCTCAATACCTGCTCTATCCGCGAAAAGGCAGAACAAACCGTGCGCAAGCGGCTCACCGAATTTCGCAAACTTAAAAAGCGCAAGCCCGGAACGCTTGTGGGTGTATTGGGCTGCATGGCAGAGCGGTTAAAAGCAAAATTGCTGGAAGAAGAAAAACTCGTTGATCTCGTGGTGGGGCCAGATGCTTACCGCACACTTCCGGGCCTGGTTTCAGAAGCCGAAGGCGGTCACAAGGCTGTAAATGTGTTACTAAGCCGCGATGAAACTTATGCGGATATATCTCCGGTTCGCCTCGATAGTAATGGTATTTCCGCTTTTGTAAGCATTATGCGGGGCTGTAATAATATGTGCTCTTTCTGTGTAGTTCCATTTACCAGGGGAAGAGAAAGAAGCCGTGATG
>JAEUVI010000531.1 GCA_016787105.1 Chitinophagaceae bacterium
TTCATGATTGCCTGTGTTTAGATAAGATGAATAATTATATTTCCATTACTAACTTCTGTTCTGAATTGTTTCAATGGTTTTAAAGCGGGTTCCTTTAATACATTACCATCAAAATCGAAACTGCTGCCATGGGCGGAGCAGAATATTTTTTTATCGGTCGCCGTCAATCCAACTCCTTCGTGCGTACATTTTAAGTTCAATGCTTTGTACCCTTCCTGGTTTTTAACTAACAGTATATCACTTTCAAGACTGCTACTTCTTACTATCAGCAAATTGGAATTTCCAGAGAATTTATTAAGCGGAATAGTCAAAACTTCGTTTTGCTGGCTCGCTTTTACCAATGGTAAACCACTACTGCAACCCTCCAGCAGCATGGATGCACCAACCAATCCCATGCAGGCAGCACATCCTTGTTTTATAAAAATCCTTCTTTCCATATCAGAAATTATAGGCTACACCAAGATTCACAAATCCATTGCTTTTGAAATAAGGTACCTGTTGCGGAAACGGTGTAATAATCAAAGCAGGATTAGGATCCCCGGTTATACGTTGTGTATAATCCGCTTTTACTGCTACACCACGAATTGGCTTAAATGTAAAACCTGCAATAATATACTGTTGTTTGTTTGCATCATTCTGAATACCGTTTGATGGAACTTTCGCACTCAGATCCATGTATTCATAACGGGCAAAAGCAACCAGGGCCTTTTCGTCTTTATGTTTTTTATACAAAAGATTATATCCCACTTCACCATATCCGCCATAAGCTGATGAAGCTGTGTTATTCGCATATGCCCTGTTGATATTTGATGCGTCTTTTATAGAAACAGCAGTACCGATAACACGTATGTTCCATCCGTGATTGGAGTATTGTGCATTGATATCCCCCATTACTACAGGATTACCAAATGCACCGGAATTTAACTGAAGGCTATCAGCTACTCTTTTTTCCACGGCAGTTGAACCACCGATGTATGCAGAAGCCTGCAAGCGGAAATTATTTATATAATACAAAACGGAGCCGGAAGTTGCCAATGCCATACCACTTGCTTTTGAGCCAAGTTGTCTTCCATTACGTATTACACTGCCATTGCTGAATTTTTCAGAATTGAGCCCGTTAGTAAGTGCTATACTATAATTAAGGCCCGGAATATTTTTAACGGCCCCATAAAAGCCAACACCTATTTCTCTCCATGTAGATGGAATAATTAATTCTTCAAGAAAAGGCCTGTCAACACCATTAAATGTTGTAGGCAAATGGTTTTCATTTATAAAACCGATACGCGGGATAAATAAACCCGCAACCATATAAGTAGAAGGATTGAAATTAAATTTCAGGAAAGCCTGCTCCATAGAAATTCCACCTTTTCCTGTTCCACCTTCATCGCCAGCTTCTCCAACTACCAACGCGTCTTCCAATTCCATTTCAGTGAATAATGAAATCTTATTGTTGAACTTGTGACCGATAAATAAAACAATACGTTTTAATGTCGCTTCACTCGTTTTACGTTTGGTATCCAGGCTATACTGAGCTTCCCCATATCCGGATATCACGGTAGATTGTTCCCTGGCAATAAGTCCTGCATACAATGAATCTTCTGAAGTAAGAACCTGCGCAGATGTGTTAATTACAGCAAGGCAAATAATGCCAAGCACAATAAATATTCTTCTTTTTATCATATCAATTGGTAAATCGGCTGCAAATGTGCAGTTGATTTAGTTCCCGCGCTTTCGCAATCAGGAAAAGCGTTTACGCAAAGAGGAATCTGACAATTGCATGACTGAGCAAGAGGGTAGAATACATTCAAATATACCTGGTTACTATTATGGCTTTGTATCAGTGCGATAATGATCAGTTCCTGGTTATAAAAACCCCAGGATGTTCCCCTGTAGCTTTCTGATCCCGGTAAACGATCTTTCCATTTACCCATACTATTTCTATTCCTGATGACAATGCTTTGGGATCGTTCATAGTAGCATTATCAATAACAGTAGCAGGGTTAAGCAAAACAAGATCCGCATAATAATAAGGAGTAATTGTGCCGCGCTGTTTTATGCCAAGATGTTCGGCGGCGAGGCCAGTCATTTTATAGATAGCTGTTTCAAGTGGCATGATTTTCTGTTCCCTGACATAACGGCCAAGTACACGGGTGAAAGCGCCGTATCCACGAGGATGTCCTCCGCCAGTTCCATCTGAACAAACATTAGTATAGTTCCATTTCAGAAAATTAACGATATCCGTCTCCGACATGGACACGCCGACTATCGAACCACCGTTTCCGCTTTCTTCTCCTTCGCGAATAACCCGCATGAGTGCCTGCGATGGTGATTCATTATTCATCACACCTATTTCGCTGATTGTTTTGCCTTCATATTTTTTATTGGCGGAGAAATGAGTTATAACAGACGAAGCGGGATCAAACAATTCCCTCGTAGCGAAAGCCGCACTTTCAGGACTTGTAAAATCTTTCTTCGGAAACAATACTCTCGGTGTTGACGACCACATGGTATATGGGTAGCAATCTGCTGTAATGTCAATCCCTTCCGTACGGGCAGCATTCAGCCTTGCCATTATACCGTCAGAGTTTCCCCACTTGCTGCGCATCGCAATCTTAAGATGAGAAACCTGTACCGGAATTTTTGCTTCTCTCCCGATACTTATTATTTCTTCAATAGCTTCTTCCAGGTTAATATCTTCGCTGCGGATATGGCTGATGTAACGGCCACCTGCACCTGCTGCTGCTTTTGCAAGTTCTATCACTTCTTCCCTGTTAGAATAAAACGCCTCTTCATATTCAAGCCCGGTAGATATTCCTAATGAGCCTTTCTTAATTTCACCTGCAAGCAATTGCTTCATCTGGTTTATCTCCGAAGTATCCGCCTTTCGAAGCAGGCTACCTTTCATTACTTTTTCTCTTAGCGATGCATGCCCGGTATATGTCGCGATATTAACACCTGCAGGACGTTTGTTTATTCGCGCCTTCAGCGAATCAATAAAATCTGAACTGCCATCCTGCCCTGTTACAATTGTAGTAATGCCCTGGTTGGTCATAGCCACGCCATCTGGATTTTCAGTCAATCCCTCTTCATGATGGCTATGCGTGTCGATAAAGCCGGGCGCCAATACATATCCCTTGCCATCTGTTACTGTTTCATTCCGGAAAGGAATAAGATCACCGGTATCCCGTATACGATTATCAAGTATTCTTACAGATGCTTTGCGTGGAGATGCACCGGTTCCATCTATTAACTGAACATTTGAAATAAGTTGTGTTTGTGGAAGGGAATATGATTTTCCTTCAAGAATTTGCTTTACAATATTGCGTGCATAATGATTGGCCGAGTTATCCAATAAAATATAAGTCTGTTTAGTACTGATAAAACGATCTATATAAGTACCAAATGCAACCCAGCCACCTGAATGCGCCACTTCCACTCCGGGCTTTTCAATAAACCAGCCGAAACCATAATAACTGAGGGAATCATTTTTCAGTTTGGCAGGAGTAATCGCCTGGAGAAAAGTATTTTTCCTCACCAGTTTCTCCGTATACAATGCCTGATCCCATTTATACAAATCTTCCGCGGATGAATAAACATTTCCATCTCCTATAATACCATCTACCCGCAGTAAATCGTCGGGAACAGTTTTTCCACCTTTATAATGAAAACCAAAAACTCTCGACGCGGGGTAAGATTTCATTTTGATATTATAGATATAGGTGTTCTTTAACTTCAATGGCTTTGCGATTTTCTCTTCTAAAAATTTATCGCATGGTATTCCTGATACAGTAGTTATTACAGAGGCAAGAGTTGTATAGTTGGTATTGCAATACTCGAAGCGGCTACCGGTTTCAAATACCAATGCTGGTTTTTTTTCTGCCAGTAAAGCAAGCATCGATTCATTATCGAGCGTGTCTAATAAACCGAGATTATTTTCCGCGATATCAAAATATTCAGGCAATCCGGATGTATGGTTCATCAGGTTTCTGAGGGTTATCTGCGGATAAGGAAAAGAAGGAAGGTATTTCTGTACCGCATCGTCATATTGCAGCTTTCCTTGCTCCTGTAACATCATGATCATCATGGTAAAAAACTGCTTGGAAACCGAAGCGAGGTTGAATGCTGAAGATGTCGTTAACGGTTTACCTTCTGCACCCGCTATGCCAAATGCTTTTTTATAAATTACTTTACCTTTTTCTCCCAGCAGTACCACACCATTAAACAATTGCCGTTCGTACAGGTAAGTCAAAACAGAGTCTACCGCTGCTATTTTATTTTTCCATTGAGACAAAGAAAAAAGAGGCAGCAAAACAAAAAGCAATAACAACTTTTTCATGATAGTGAATTTAAAAGCAATTGCGGGGTTGGTTTAAAACTAAGAAAATAAATTTATTTTTATTACTTATATGAAAGCGATAATCATCACCAACGGCTTGCTGCACACCGATAATGCTAAAACTGCACATGGATTATTACGTGAAAGCAATCGATATGAAATCGTTGGCGTAGTGGATTTTGTGAGTGCGGGCAAAGATGCCGGAGAAGTGCTGGATGGAAAAAAAAGAAATATCCCGGTTTTTAAAACCGTTGCAGATGCTATGGACGCGAAACCTTCTGTATGTATAGTAGGAGTAGCAACTGCAGGCGGCGTTTTCCCCGGCGAACTGGTTGAAGAGGTGAAAGAAGCTATCCGGCAAAAGCTTACCGTAGTAAATGGCCTGCATGATTTTCTCGCGGAGCGGGATGATATAAAAAAACTCGCCGAAGAAAACAAAGTACAACTGATAGATATCCGTATTCCTAAAAAAAGAAAAGATTTACATTTCTGGACAGGGAAAATATTTGAAATAAAAACACCCATTATTGCTGTAATAGGTACAGATTGCGCCTTAGGCAAAAGAACAACTGCACGTTTTGTAATGAACGAATGCAGCAAAGCAGGCATCAATGCGCAAATGATTTATACAGGGCAAACAGGCTGGCTGCAGGGTGGAAAGTATGGCTTCATCTTTGACTCGACGTTAAATGATTTTACATCTGGCGAACTGGAGCATGCAATTCATACCTGCTATGAAGAAACAAGCCCTGACGTAATTTTTATAGAAGGCCAGTCAGCATTGCGCAATCCGAGCGGGCCCTGTGGGTCAGAGTTATTGATTTCCGGGAATGCAAAACATGTAATACTTGTACATGCACCGAAAAGAAAATATTACGAGCACGATCCTGCATGGGGCGAAATCCATTCGGTTGAATCGGAAATAGCTTTGATTAAACAATTAGGATCCACAGTAATAGCTGTTGCGCTGAATACCGAACATTGTAGTGATGAAGAAGCGTTCGCATTTCAAAAAGAATATGAAATAAAATTAAAGCTACCGGTGATGCTGCCGCTGCAGGAAGGATGTGAGAAAATTATACCTGTTATCAGGAAACTATTAAATACT
>JAEUVI010000474.1 GCA_016787105.1 Chitinophagaceae bacterium
TAATTGTTCATTTACCTTGTTTTAATTATTAAATCGTTTTTTCCCAATGGGTTCCATCCTGAGTGCAGGAAAGAAAATCTGCCGATAAACAGATTTGGGGCGGCAAAGGTATGGAAAGAAAGGCAGAAGTCAGAGGCCAAAGGTTAGAAATTCTTAGAAACCTGGTTGATTAAACCTTTCGTTTTTTTAATACCAGCATTGGTTTTTCATGGTATCGTTCCCTGCACCTGACCTGATGAAATCGGGTCGAGACAATCCTTTCATCTTCAATGCAAATGGTAGCTATGAGTTATTGGCTGAAAGTCAAGAGCTTAAAGTCCTGGTTATGCCAATAAAACTTGCTTTCCCAACTAGTCCCGGTTTTTGATTTCAAAGCACTTAATTCGCAATTGACGATTCACCATTCACGATTTCTGCCAATTTTTCTGATTTTCGCCCATTTCAAAGCTGTGGCACTTCATTTGAAAACGAATGCTCTAAACAATCTTACGTTATGCAGAAAGGTCAAATCCGGGTTCATACTGACAATATATTTCCGATTATTAAAAAATTCCTCTACAGCGACCACGATATTTTTCTTCGCGAACTGGTGAGTAATGCAGTGGATGCTACTACAAAATTGAAAATGCTCTCATCTGCAGGAGAAGCGAAAGGTGAGTTAGGTGAACTGCGGATTGATGTAGTGCTGAATGAAAAAGAAAAAACACTTTCAATTATCGATTGCGGTGTAGGTATGACTGCCGAAGAAGTTGATAAGTATATCAACCAGGTGGCTTTTTCAAGCGCAGAAGAATTTCTGGAAAAGTATAAAGGACAGAATGAATCCAACATTATCGGTCATTTCGGTTTGGGATTTTATTCTGCTTTTATGGTAAGTGATAAAGTAGATATTTATACAAAAAGTTATAAAGAAGGAAGTAAAGGAGTTCACTGGTCCTGCGATGGCAGTCCTGAATACGAATTGGAAGAAACTGATAAAGAAGACAGGGGAACGAAAATTGTTTTGCACATCAATGAAGAAAGCAAAGAATTTCTTGAAGCTGGAAGAATAAGAAGTATCCTCGAAAGGTTTTGCAGGTTTTTGCCTGTTGCCATTTATTTTTCTGACGGCTCAGAGAAGGAAGGAGAAGAAAACAAGCAAATCAACAATACCAATCCGGCCTGGACTAAGAAACCATCCGAGCTAACGGCGCAAGACTACCAGGATTTTTACAGGGAGTTATATCCATACGGAGAACCACCTTTATTCTGGATTCACCTGAATGTTGACTATCCTTTTAACCTGACAGGGATCTTGTATTTCCCCAAAATCAAAAACAGTTTCGAAATACAGAAAGATAAAATTCAGCTGTACAGTAACCAGGTGTTTGTAACTGATGAGGTGAAGGAAATTGTACCAGAGTTTTTAATGTTATTGCATGGTGTAATTGATAGCCCGGATATACCGCTCAACGTTAGCCGTAGTTATCTGCAGGGCGATCCGAATGTAAAAAAGATCAATTCATATATCACGAAGAAAGTAGCCGATAAGCTGGACGAAATATTCAGAAATGAGCGAAAAGAATTTGAAGAAAAATGGGAATCAATCGGAGTGTTTGTTAAATACGGAATGCTTACTGACGAAAAGTTTTTAGATAAGGCCAATAAGTTTCTTATCATGCAGGATACTGCGGAAGGAAAATTTTATACGCTGGAAGAATACCGGGCAGCAACGGAAGCTATACAGAAGAATAAGGATGGTAAACTGGTTATTTTATATGCGACACAGCCGGTGCAACAGCATAGCTATATCAAAGCGGCAGAAGACAGGGGATATAAAGTAGTGAAGCTGGATACAATGATTGATTCAGCATTTGTGAGTAATATGGAAATGAAATGGGAGAATGTCCAGTTTAAAAGGGTGGATGCTGATATTGCCGAAAACCTTATTGACACTGCAGACGTTAAGGAAAGTGTATTGTCAAAAGATGAAGAAACTTTATTGAAAGAATTATTCAGTGTAAAAGTTACAGGGGCAACAGTAAATGTGGAAGTAAAAGGACTGAGCCCTGAAGCGCCGCCTGTTGTTGCAACAAGGTCCGAATTTATGCGCCGCATGAAAGATATGGCCGCAATGAATAGCGGAGGTATGCAATGGTATGGCGAAATGCCTGATGAAGTAACATTAACGGTTAATGGAAATCACCCGATTTATAAAAATATACTGGCTGAAGAAGCAGGCATGAAAGAAAAGCAGGTTCATAACCTGGCCGATCTTGCATTACTGTCTCAGGGTTTACTAAAAGGAAATGATTTGACGGAATTTATAAACAGGAGTATTGATTTGATGGCAGGAGAGGTGAAGAGTAAGATAATCGTATAATTCTGATAACTAAAATGGACAAGGCGGAAAATCAGTGCAATCTGTTTTTCCGCCTTTATTTTTTTGACAGGCTATTTTTCACTTCTTCTTTCTTTTGCCTTGATACAGGGATTTGTTCATTGTCCTCTAAAAGAAGATAGCCTCCATCTTCTTTTACAATACTTCTTACAAATTTTTTATTCACAAGGTGAGATTGGTGGCATCGGATAAATCCATAATCGCTTAACAGTTCTTCATATTCGTAAATCGGTTTAGATACGATTAGTTTTTCTCCGCTATTCAAAAAAAAGGTAGTGTAATTATTGGAAGATTCACAGCGTATGATATCCTGTGTTTTTACAAAGCGGATCTCTTTCGCCGCAGGAATAGCGATTCGGTGTTCTTCTCGTTGCTGTTGCAATAAACGCAAAAGGTTTTCTAACTGGTAATTTTGTTTTTTCTGAACGATTTTTTCTGCCGCTTTATTTACGGCAGATTTTAGTTCTTCAATATTTATTGGTTTCAGCAGGTAATCAATAGCCGAGAATTTTACGGCCTGTATTCCATATTTGTCAAAAGCAGTTACAAAAATGACTTCAAAGGAATAACTGTTTAAGGACTTTAATAGCTCAAAACCATTTTTGTCAGGCATCTGTATATCGAGGAAAATCAAATCAGGTTTTTGTTCCGTTATCATTCTCTTTCCATCGATAGCACTTGTTGTCATTGATATCACTGCTACTTCAGGACAATATTTCTCCAATAATTTCCTTAAGTTATCAATGTTGTTTTGCTCGTCATCAACAAGAATCGCACGAATCATATTAAAACCAGTTTTTGAATATTAAAACTATGGTTGTTCCGGTGGATGAAGCGTTTTGAAATAATACTTGCTTCGATTTGAAAACCTGGTTCAGCAATTGGATACGTTCGCGGGTGAGTTTAAGCCCGTATCCATTGTTTTCCTCGGTGATCACGAATCCGTTGCCATTGTCGGTAATAGAAATGACAAGATCGTTCAGTCTTTTTTCAGTTTTTATAGTAACAATTCCTTTCTCACCCAATGCGGATACGCCGTGTTTTACTGCATTTTCAACAATTGGCTGCAGCAAAAGCGGTGGTATTTCCGTTGTAGCCTCATTTATTTCAGGGGAAGATTGGATTGAATAACTAAAGTGAAAGCGCATTTGTTCGAGTCGGAGATATTTTTCCAATGCAGAAAATTCTTCGGCTATGCTGTGCAAAGGTTTATCGCTTGCGATTAAAGTCGACCGCATCAAAGCAGCGAAATCGGCCAGGTATGTATTTGCGTTTTCAATTTGTTGATTATTGATTAGACCCTGTATCGAACTAAGGGAGTTAAATATAAAATGTGGGTTCAGTTGTGCACGAAGCGCTTTTAATTCAGCTTCTTTATTTTGACGTTGCGATTGTTCTGCTTTTATTTTTCTGCGTTGTTTTACAACTCTGAATGTCAAGAAAACTGATAAAAGAGATATCAAAATGATTAGTATCGCAATTATTTTAAAAACGGTTGTTTGATGCCATGCCGGTCGAACACGAAAATTATATTCTGTTACATTATGCCTTTGTTTTGCAAATCTTATTTTTAAATCATAATTCCCATACGACAATCCCTGAAGCCAGATAAAATTATTGTCGAATTCGTTCGAATGTCAGGGTACTATTGTTTGTCCATCTTTTATTAAGGTGAACTCGAGTTCTTGTTTTTTATAAATTTCGCCGGTGATGGAGAAGATGACACTATTCTCATCCGGGTTTAATGTAAGCCCCTTCGAAACATCACGCGATTTGATTGTCTTGTCCCACGGCCTGGACAATGATTTTAAGAAGTCGTTCAGGTTTTTTGTTGTGTATACAGAAGCGATAGCGGGTTTTATTTCCTTCCACGAGATAATCGCGTTAGACAAAATACTGTCCGTGCCCTTTCTTCTTAACTCAGCAATAATGAAATTTCCCCATGTTGTTTTATAACCTCCGGCAAAACCGAATCCTTGTTTAAACGTATTTAATTGAAGATTGGAGAAAGAATCTATCGTGGACCAATCATTTA
>JAEUVI010000479.1 GCA_016787105.1 Chitinophagaceae bacterium
TTGTTGATAGCATTGTCATACACATATTCCACATGCAATAATCCATACCTGCTGAAATCATCTTCTTTTGTAAGCGATTCTGTGAATTTATCATTAGCAAGTTTTACATATTTGTCGTTGCGCATTGCTACATTAAAACGAATGCTTCTTACTTTATCAAATGGATATGACACAGTAAACTGGTACAGGTTGCTGAACTGTTTTACGTTATATGTCGTAGAATCGTTGTAAAGAGGTGGATTGTAAGTGATATTCCGGTAGTAGGTGAACCCATAATCAATTCTCTTTTTCAAATACATAGTGGAGAAAACATATTCTTTATTCCTCAAATCCGGGCTGATGCGGAAGCCGCCGGCTACTTTCCAATCTTCCATCAGGTCCGAAACCCCTACACGTATCATCCCGTTGAATGGATCTCCATTGCTCAGGTTTACCGGTCCATTACCACCCTGGTAGGGTTGAAAACGATTTACCAGTACATTATTGTTAAAACCTGTAACGGCATAGTCTGTAGAAAATTTCGGTGGGCGGTATTCATACAACTTCGCTTTCTTTAATATTGTTTCTTCTTCCGGTATTTGTTCAGCGTCGAAAACTTTGCCCAATTGAGAACTATCATTTTTTTCATTCTGAAATTCATTCTGGAAAAAGTCTTCTTGCTTTTTTGTAACTGAGTCTGTTTTTTGCTGCTGGTATGTTATTGCTTTTCCTGAAGCCCTCCTGTCTTCTTCCAATAATTTCTTCACATACTCAGTAGGCCTTGCGGTGATATTTCTGCGGCGGAGTGTATTTTCATCTACACGCAGCCGATAAAGAAATTTATAATCACCTTGTCTTACTACTTCACTCACCAGTGTATTATCCCCTGCGGTACGTGTTTCCAGCAGGCTGCTTTGATAGTTGCTCAGTGGAAAAACGTACGCGGAGTCGTTTGTAACAGATACAAAACCTAATGAGTCGATATCTGATTTACCCCAATCTTTCAAAAGGCTGTCTACTTCTTTCAAAGGCGGATTGCGCAATACTTCATCGCCGATAAAAATGAGTGTATCAAGGCCGGCACGTTCTGTCTGGAAGAAACCAGCGTACCTGTTATTAATACCGTTTTCATCGCTTACAAAAGTGAAGTGAGAAGTGTTGTATTGTGAAGGATATCTTGCATTACCATATTTTACATTTGTAAGCTGTGATATTTGTTTGTAGTCTGATTTGTTCCAGTTGTCTATCAAAAAGATATTGAAATGTTTTGCGGGCAGCGAATCACTGCTTGATGCGGCATTCGCAGATGGACGGTTACTTGAGTAAATTATACCAGTCTTATTGGGAAATGCGACAAATGATGCATCCAAATCGTCATACACATCATTGGTAATTTGTTCAGTGGTGCCTTTGTCTATTTTATAAGTATAAATATCTGTCTGGCCACTTTTCACTGCACTAAGCAAGAGAGTATTGGCATCCAGCATAAACTTCATGTCCTGTACCTGGTCAAATTCTGTTATTTCTGTTTTATTGATTTTTACCCGGTTTAATACGTCGTATATGAAGAATTGTATTTTTCCTTCCTTACTGTATAGTACAGCCAGTCTTGTTCCTTTATTATCCCAGGCAAGGATTGGGTAGTTTGGATTTTGTTCCTTATCGCCACTGCGTGTACCGAGCTTTAATAATACTTTCCTGTTTACAAAATTTTCATGCAGCACCACGCAATACTGGCCTTGTTTGAATTCAACTACAGCATATGTAAAACTTCTCGGTACCGGATTCGCATTGAAGCGGATAAAATCTTTTTTAAGTGTTTCTTCGGATACTGATAATTGTCCTTTCGGAACATTTCTACGGCCACGGATATCCTTATAATAACGCTGTGGCTCTTCCGTCATGAAATCTTTTAGTATTTCCTTGAATTTCTTTTTCGCTATTTTGTTCGAGGCATTATTCAGGTTTCGGTAAATGCGGGCGAGGTATAAAAGATAAGTCGTTTTGTTTTTGCCATATTTATTGGCGAAATAATACCAGAAAGCATGGCCTGCTATTTCAGGCTGTTCAAAAGCAAACTGGTAAAAGTTTTTATACCTACCAGACAGTAGGGCAGACTTGGTTTTATCATCAGCTTCGGGACTCCAGTTTTCCGCAGCATAAGCGATGTATCCGTCAGTCAGCCATTTTGGTAAATCCAGCAAAGTCTGGTTGGCTGCAAACTCGCCAAGGTCGTCGCCAAAAAGCAGATTGTCGACGAGTATTTTTGCAATACCTTGTCTTACCTGCCTCCGCAGGTTATCATGGTTGCCATCAAAGTGAATAAGAACTTTATTATTTACAAACTTGGTAACACCGCCGGTATTTTGCCAGTCTATTCCTATCCCGATATTCGATTGCTCCAGTTCATTAAAGTTGTTGTAAACAACGATATTGGCACGGCGCTGCATGCCGTATTCTATAAATTCTTCGAGTGAAGGCAGTTCTGTTTCTGCTACCTGGGCTACATATTTACCCAGTTCGAGGCCATCCTGTGCGAAGTAAGTATTGAAGTTATTGGTCTGGTAATATTTCCATTTGAACTTCTGGTATTGTACCCTGTTTTTACCAAACTCTACCGTGCTCACCTGCGCATTTGTATTCGCCCACATCAGCAGCACAAGGCCGGCTATCAGACTTAGGATTTTGTTCATAGAATTCTTTTGCTGTTTCAATTCTCTTTAAATCGTAATTTTTTCTGTTGGTGTTGCCATCGGCTGTGATTCTGTTTAACTTTCGTTCCGCCAAATGGCGGAACAGATCTGCGTTCTGTATTTCTACTGTGCAATCAATAGCCAGAGTATTGCAACAAATACTTTGTTAAATGTACGCAGCCGCTATCTAAATCGGTTGCCCGTTTTGATTAGCGGTTCAATTTTAACAATAAGAATTTCAATGGGTCGTAAATTGCGTGTAAAATACGAAAAAACCATCCATGTTATATGTCAAGTCCTTTGAGTTCAGCCCTGTGCGGGAGAACACCTATGTCCTGTATAACGAAGAAAATCAGTGTTGCATTATAGACCCTGGTTGTTATTTTTCAGAAGAACAGGATGAATTGAAAGGCTTTATAGATAAGGCAGGCCTGAAGCCTATTCTGCTGCTCAATACTCATTGTCATCTCGATCATGTTTTCGGGAACAAATTTGTGCATGATACATGGGGCTTGACCCTTCATATACACGAGAAGGAAAAGCCGGTGCTTGATTATGCCCCGGTAGCTGGAGAAAAATGGCAACTGCCTTTTGAAAATTATAAAGGCGAACTGAAATATATAAAGGAGGGTGAAAAAATAGCTATAGGAAAAGATGAAATGGAGATTTTCTTTACACCCGGCCACTCACCCGGCAGTATTAGTTTTTACAACGCGAAAGATGGTTATGTGGTTAGCGGCGATGTATTGTTTAATGGCAGCGTAGGCCGTACAGATTTGCCTGGCGGTGATTTTAAAGTTCTGTTTAATAGTATCCAGACACAGCTATTCACCCTGCCGGATGATACAAAAGTATATTCCGGCCACGGGCCGGTAACAACGATAGGGTTTGAGAAAATGAATAACCCCTTTGTAAAGTTGTATTGAGAAGAAGAAACTTCTATTTTAAATCTTTCAAAATCAGTTTAGCTACTTTGGGATCGACGATTACAGTATCATGTTCAAAGTCGAGTTTAATACGCCATTTCTGCATAGTTGTTACACCAATAATAGCTTCTTCAGATAATCTTGGCACTACCATGAATTCGTCACTCAGGTTCACATCATTAATTTCAAAGTTCAATCGCATACCATTTTCAACTTTCAGGTATTGATTTTCTGATGCGGTTCCGAAATACATAGGTTCAGGAAGACTGTCAGTTATACCTAATTTTTTACACAAATCTTCACGAATACATGAGTATGTACTTCCCGTATCAAATAATGCATACAGCTTCTCTTCACCTTTTGACCCTTTAAATGGTATTGGCAATTTTATGATCATATATATAAAGGTACAAAATACGGGCTGAAATGCACGCCAGGCCTTTATTTGACAAATGTTTTATATAATCTTCGGCCGCAAATATTTACCAATAAAAGGGAGTTTTTGAAACTCTTTTTTTTCTACTTGCAGAATAAAATATGTAAAAGCAGCTAACAAAACCGTAGCGGAAAAAATACTGAACCAGATATTTCCCCAAAAGGAAACAATACCGCGGTGCAGTAAATAGATCAGCGTTACCATTACCAGGTAAGCAATGAGTTTTTTCTTTGCATAAGGAACCGGGTAATATTTCTGTCCCTGTACATAGCTGATGACCATCATAAACAAGTAACAGAAAAAGGTAGCGAGTGCTGCACCGAGATAATGGAGTTTGGGTACCAAAACAATATTCAATACGATTGTAATAACCGCACCTGCTATTGTAATCGCCGCGCCCTGCATATTTTTATTGGTTAGCTTGTACCAGATGCTG
>JAEUVI010000539.1 GCA_016787105.1 Chitinophagaceae bacterium
CGTGATATCTGCAAATTTTCAATGCCGTAAAAATTTTTGTGGTAAGGCGTGAATCGCTTAATAAAGTTATAAATGAAAAGAGGCTGCAGAAATGCAGCCTCTTCTTTTGTCCTAAACCCTGTAAAGGAAACTTACTTATGAAAATTAGTTTGTTGCAGCTGTTGTATGCTCAATTTTTGTTCCTACGAAAACCCATGGTTTTTGTTCTTTCACTTTCTTAGCTACTGGTTTTTTACCTTTTGCTGTTTTAGCTTTTGGAGCTTCAGCAACTGGCTCTTCAGATGTAGCTGGCAGGAAAGAAGCTGCAGGATCCATATCATTGTAAGCTTTGCCGATTATAACGCTGATAGTCTTTGTGTCTTTATCATAGATTAATGTACCTTCTTTTACATCGTTACCTTCTTCAGTTTTTTGAGCTGGTATTTTGTAAGTTGAAGGAGATTTTCTGAGCATCGCTTTTACTTTACCTTGTGGTAAGCCTTCAATCCAGATAAGGCCTTTATTCTGCTCATCCAATACAACTTTCAGATTGGCTACTGTTGCAGAAGTCGCTTCAGTTGTTGCAGCAGCTGGTTCAGATGCTGTAGCTTCAGTAGAAGCAGGAGTAGAAGCTGTAGCCTGGTACTCGCCGATTACCGGAAATACCTGCTCAATTGCAAGAGCTTCAGGCATTGGCTGTAATTTGTATTTAGCAGCTATAGAATCTACTGTTGGATTGCTAACTGCTGGTTTAGTCTCCTGTGCGTTTACAGCAGCGAACAGTAAGAACATGCCTGCAAAAAGAGCGGTTTTTTTCATAATATTTAGTTTGAATGAGTTGTTAAATGGTACTCGGCAACACCTATTCGAAGAATTGTGCCAAAAATTAATTTTTGTGGAAAAAATGAAAAAAATGATGAAAAATAGCCTGAAAAGCCCCTTTTTTTGAAACCTTTTAGTCTGTGGCTTGTTCTATCTTCGCCGTTCTCAATATTTTATGGCTAAATCGAAACAGTATATCAACAATACAATACCCCAGGAAACTGAGGCGATAGAGGTGTATGGCGCCCGTGTACACAACCTTCGAAACATAGATATCGCCATTCCAAAAAATAAACTGGTCGTTATAACCGGCATCAGTGGTAGCGGTAAATCGTCGCTTGCATTTGATACTATTTATTCCGAAGGTCAGCGCCGTTACATGGAAACTTTCGGTGCTTATGCCCGCCAGTTTATCGGCGATATGGAACGTCCTGATGTAGATAAGATAACAGGTCTTTCGCCGGTTATCTCCATCGAACAAAAAACAACCAATAAAAATCCACGCTCAACTGTTGGCACTATTACAGAGATATATGATTTTCTCCGTTTGTTGTATGCAAGAATAGGAGAAGCTTACTCTTACAATACAGGAAAGAAAATGGTGAAATGGAGCGAAGAAGAAATAGTTGCAAACATTTTCAAAAAATATAAGAATAAAAAAATATCACTGCTTGCTCCTTTGGTACGCGGACGAAAAGGTCATTACCGCGAATTATTTGAAGACGTACGTAAAAAAGGATTTTTAAAAGTAAGGGTAGATGGCGAAATAAAAGATATCGTACCGAAAATGCAGGTGGATCGCTATAAGATTCATGATATAGAACTGGTAGTGGATCGGATGCAGGTTACTGATGATTTGAAAGTAAGGTTGAGCCAGAGTGTGCAAACTTGTTTGCGATTGGGAAAAGAACTTCTTTTTGTATTGGTCGAAAAGGATATTGATGATAAGACTAAAGGATCGTCGAAAAGCAAGGATAGTGTGAAGGTGGCCTCACCAGAAGGGGGAAGTCGGGAGGGGGCTGTAATACAGTATAGCAAATTACTGATGTGCGAGGACACAGGCATCAGTTATGAAGAACCTTCTCCAAATGCTTTTTCATTTAACTCTCCTTACGGTGCATGCCCGGTATGTAAAGGTTTGGGTACTACTTTTCATATCAATATGGAATCAGTGATTCCCGATGGTTCATTAAGTATCAGCGAGGGTGGTATAGCTCCGCTTGGAGAAGAACGTGATGCTTATGTGTACAGGCAGATGACAGAAGTTGCGAAGAAGAATAAAATATCGTTGACAACAGCTGTAAAGGATTTGCCAAAAAAATCGCTGAATATTCTTTTATATGGTAATGACGAAGGAGTAGAAACAGAAATGGAAGATGCGCCGATAGCAACCGGGGCAGAAAGCATAAAGTACGATCCTGCAGCACCATACGAAGGAATAGTGAATATGTTGAAACGCTGGTTCAGCAATGGTTATAGTGAAGGACTCAGGGAGTGGGCAGAAGGATATATGCAACTATTGCCTTGTGTTGAATGTGGAGGTGCAAGGTTGAAAAAAGAAAGTTTGTGGTTTAAGATTGTTAACAGGAATATTTCTGAGTTAAGCAATATGAACCTCGATAATCTTGCTGCATGGATGGATGGAATTGAATTGCGGATAAGCAATAAGCAAGCTGTTATTGCAAAAGATGTATTGAAAGAAATACGTGAGCGTCTTCAATTCTTATTAGATGTAGGTTTAACTTATCTCACACTAAACCGGCCCTCCAAAACATTAAGCGGTGGTGAATCGCAACGTATACGGTTAGCAACGCAAATAGGCTCGCAGCTGCAGGGCATTACCTATATATTGGATGAACCTTCTATTGGTTTGCACCAGCGCGACAATCATCGTTTGATAGAAGCATTAAAGAACCTGCGCAATATCGGCAATAGTGTACTGGTGGTTGAGCACGACAAGGATATTATGCTGGCCGCCGATCATTTGATTGATATTGGCCCAAAAGCAGGATATCATGGAGGAAGAATTGTTGCGCAGGGAAAGCCTGCAGATTTATTAAAATTGGAT
>JAEUVI010000495.1 GCA_016787105.1 Chitinophagaceae bacterium
CCTATCAGCAAACGCATAGAACAAATCCTTATTAATATGGAACGCTTGCGCTGGGTGCCGGCCAATCCACCGCAGGAATACCTGCTGGTAAACATTCCGGCATACAAATTATTTGTGTACGAGAAAGGAACTCTTGCCTGGGATATGAATGTGGTAGTAGGATCAGTAGCGCACAATACTGTTATTTTCCGCGGCGATATGAAATATGTTGTATTCAGCCCATACTGGAATGTACCACCAGGTATTTTGAAAAATGAAATATTGCCCGGAATAAAGAAAAATCCCGGTTACCTCGCCCGGCATAATATGGAGTGGAACAATGGCGCTGTGCGGCAAAAACCCGGACCGAATAATTCCCTGGGACTGGTAAAATTTCTTTTCCCTAATAGCTACAATATTTACCTGCACGATACCCCGGCAAAAAGTTTATTCAGTGAAACAAACCGGGCATTCAGTCATGGCTGTATAAGATTGGGCGAGCCCAAAAAACTGGCAGAATATCTTTTGCGTAATGACAGCACCTGGACAAAAGACAGGATTACCAAAGCAATGAACAGCGGGAAAGAACAGTTTGTAACATTAAAACAAACAATACCAGTGTTCATTGGTTATTTTACATCATGGGTGGATCGCGATGGCAAGCTAAATTTCCGTGATGACATTTATGGCCATGATAAAAAAATGGCGGAACAATTATTTGCTGTAAAAACAAATTAAAATTGAATGGAACCACAGAGGCCATAGACCACCTGAAAAACACATTGATTTTAAAAAATGTCTGTGTCTTAATTTAATATTTTCTATGTGGTTTAGAAAAAAAGAATTCCTTAAATGCAATTAACAGAAGTAACAAACGCACAACTCGCAAAGGATTTTATCACTGTTAACGTGTTTATAAACCGTAACGATCCAAATTATATCCGCCCGCTTGACAAGGATATCAATGATGTATTTGATGAATCAAAAAACAAAACATTCCGTTTCGGAAAAATTATCCGATGGATATTAAAAAATGATGCAGGTGAATTCATAGGCCGTATTGCAGCTTTTACCAATAAAAAATATAAAAATAAAAATGATGATGTGCCGGTTGGCGGTATAGGCTTTTTTGATTGCATCAACGATCAGCAGGCTGCAAATTTATTATTTGACACCGCTAAGCAATGGCTCACACAACAAGGTATGCAGGCTATGGATGGCCCCATCAACTTTGGTGAACGTGATCGCTGGTGGGGGTTATTGGTAAAAGGATTTACTCCGCCATTATATTGTATCAACTACAATCAATCATACTACCAATCATTGTTTGAAACGTATGGTTTCAAAAACTTTTACAACCAGGTTTGCTTTTCCCTGAAAGTAGGAGAAAAAGTTCAGCAAAAATTTTACGATCGCCATCGCGAATGCGCCAAGGATCCAAACTACTCTTCCGCCCATATCAGGAAAGACCAGTTGGAAAAATTTGCCAATGACTTTACCATCGTTTATAACAAAGCATGGGCAGGCCATGGCGGCATGAAAGAGATGGATAAAAAAGTCGTGCTGAAATTATTTCAAACCATGAAACCTGTAATGGATGAAAAAGTAAGCTGGTTTGTATATTATAAAAACGAGCCGATTGGTATGTGGCTCAACCTGCCGGATCTTAATCAATGGTTTAAATACCTGGATGGAAAATTTGACTGGCTGCATAAGTTAAAATTTTTATGGGTAAAGCTGACCAAGAAGAATAATAAATTTACCGGCATTGCCTTTGGCATCGTACCGGAGTTCCAGGCGAAAGGTGTAGACGCTTATATGATAATGGAAGGCGCAAGAATTGTACAAGGCCAGGTTGTCAAAGACGGAGAATATGTGCCCGGTAAGCCTTTGTATGATGATTATGAAATGCAATGGATAGGAGAGTTCAATCCGAAAATGATAAACATAGCGGAAAACCTTGGCACTTACCGCAGCCGCATTCTTACTACTTATCGTTATTTATTTGATAGGGAAAAAGAATTTAAACCACATCCGATATTGTAAGCCCAATCCCTGATGGGGCTTTGGGAGATTTATCCACATGAAATTTTGCTTTTTATTGGAAAAGCACTGTTCCTTAACTTGCATGTTCCCTCTAAAGCAATTATAACTTCCCTTTAGAGGGTGGGAGTATGGAAAAATTCATCGTTTCAGCAAGAAAATACAGGCC
>JAEUVI010000505.1 GCA_016787105.1 Chitinophagaceae bacterium
CCTGTTATGTCGTATAACACAGCCGACCCAAAAACCTGGTCGTTGGCTTCCTGTTTCCAGAGTATATTTCCCGTTTTACCATCAAATGCAAGAATACCCATATCACTTTTCTGAAACTCATTTTTCCCCGCACCAATAATTACATCCATCACGCCATCCTTATTTAAATCTGTCGTGCGTGGTGAAGACTGTGATCCGATAACAGGAATATCTTTTGTCCAAACCAATTCACTTTTAGTTTTTGATCCTACTCCGTTACATGAATACAAGAAACTAATCGAAAAAATAATTAATGTTATAGCGAGATAAATAAATCCTGGTTTTTTAAAAAAATCTTTGAAATGTTTTTCCCGCATAACTACTACTTTGTTTGTTTTACTGACTTATCCTGCATAAACTTTTCTTTTTGAGTCTGCCCAATTCTCTCAATTATAAAAAGCCCGATTTGTCTTCCTTCCCTCACACCATCTTCAATTGCATCCCTGAAATGAATACCACCATATAATCTTGATATAGCAGCTTCATCGGATGCGGAAGAAAAGGAATTAAAAGTCCTCCTTGGTAAACCAAATTCAACTTCAGTATCGTCCGTAAAAGAGAACCGGTGACCGAATATATGCGTAAGAATCGTAGATGCGGTTGTTGATATCACGCTATGGCCGGATGTATACTCAGGAAAAGGAGGAGTTTGAAGCAAGGGCACCCAGCTACGGTCAATGAGGCGGTTGATTGCGGTAACAGGCCTCACCCTGTTATACCTGTATTTATTATTCCAGCAGGAAATAAATGCGTCTGCCATACCAACAGCAACTAACGTATGCGCATAAGCTGTTTTCTTTAAATTGAATTTTTGTTTTTTGCAGGCTATTCCTGTAATACCCATCCAATGACCGCCGGGAGATATTTTTTTCAAACCAAATTCCAAATGGCCAACCTGCTGCAAAGCAAATGGATTGCAGTCCCAATACATTGCAATTGCCGCCTGCTCTTTAGAAAGATTTTTTCCCAGCGAGTATACTTCATAAGTTTCTTTAAAAAAAGATGATGAAGTATCCGCACTATATGGCTGCGGCGCCCCGCCGGTAAATTGCGAACAGGAGTCAAGAAAAAATGTACGGAGTGTATTCCAGTAAGGCTCTATTGCCGACATAAAACCCGGTGCGGTTGGCTGCCAGTACTCATCACCGCTGGAAGGTGTGTACCGCCTCATACCACTGAGTTTGGGAAAACCATCAGCGTATGCATACCCCAATACTTGTTCTACTACTTTATCTGCCAGTATTGTTGCAGTGTTTATTTTTTCAACAGGTAGTTTCTTTTTTTTAGACAAGGCGATTAAAGAATCAGGCTTATTTTTCAGAATATAACCTGAAGGGAGTAGGCGTATTGCTGACTTATACAAGACAAGAATTACAGCTAATTTTGAATCAGCTTTTTTTATAAGGCTATCCTCAACTACTATCTCTGCTGATTGTTTTATAATTCCGGAAAACCTGGGCTGCAGTTTATCAAACAATGCTATCGTTTCATTCGCTGCAAGATTTATATACGCATAATACCTTGATGCAGCTACCGGTGAAGTAACATCAGTCACCATTACGTCTGTCGCGTCTTTTAATGCACGCACATAATCATTTGTCGTAAACATCTCCCTACCTTGGCCAGACAACTGGTTTATCCATAAAACAATAGCAGCAAATACAATTATCTTCTTCATGATTCTTTCCTCAATACGAATAAATTACTGCGGGTTGATTATTCACAGTGAAAATTACCCGATCCCCTGTTTTTGTTTTTATAGTAATCAAATCGCGGGTGCATCCGCCTACTGACAGTCCCGATTTAAGTTGTGGCATATACTCAAAATTTCCTTTTCCATCACCTTTCAATAACGTTCCATACCCGGCATCTATCTTCCCTATTTTTATTCTTGCATGATCAGTATTACCCGCAAGCAAAATATCCTGTTTTCCATCCCGGTTAAAATCGCCTGTGGTTATAGCATATACCGGAAAAAAATTTGCCTGGAGTGGTATTTTCTTTGCTTTGAAAATTCCGTTGTTATTTTCAAAATAGGTGGTTTCAAAACAATTGACAGATAGTTGCTTTGCTGATTTTAACTGCTCTGTATTCAGAATATTTTCAATAGTTGTATTGGCATAAGAATCATAGGTTGGGAATTTTTGCCGCAGGCTTACTATCTGGTCTGTCATTTCATCACGGCTTGCCATCGGGTAAGACTTTCCCTGTATGTAATAGCAAATCAATGGATCGACTGAACCGTTGTTATCAAAATCGCTGTAATACATTATTGCAGGCTCAGCAGCGCTCACTTTAATTGAACTATTCTGCCCCCAGTTACCTGCAACCAAATCCATATCTCCGTCACCATCCATATCTGCAAGATGTAAACGATTCCACCACCCCTTCAGGTTATCTGGAAAAACCAGGTCTGATATATCGATCAGTCTTCCATTTTTATTGGAAAATAAATACAACTTCATCCATTCACCGCATACGATCAAATCTTTGCTACCATCATTATCAATATCTATCCAGGCTGCATCAGTTACCATACCGAGTGAGTCCAAAGCCGCTCTCATTGAAGCAGGTGCGTTTGTAAAAATTCCTTTCCCATCATTGATCAGCAACAGGCTCAGGGGTGATTCTGGATAACGACCTGGTATAACCCTGCTCCCAACAAAAATATCCAAATCACCATCCTTATCAATATCTGCTACCCGAACACAAGATCCGCTTACCGTTTCTGCCGGTAATGAGTGTGACGTTTTTATAAATTTACCATTGTCATTGATGTATAATCTATCTTGCAAGTCTTTGTCATCAATATTAAAATTGTAGCCGCCGCTTACCACGTACAAATCCAAATCCCCATCATTATCCGCATCAAAAAACAACGCATCCGTATCTTCCGACAAAGCATCTTTTGCAAATTCGGGTTGGGGATTTTCTACAAAATTTCCATTAGCCTGCTGAATAAATAAATGGCCGGCCTGGCCTT
>JAEUVI010000524.1 GCA_016787105.1 Chitinophagaceae bacterium
ACGATGAACCGCTTTATATAGTAAATGGAGCGATAATGAGTAAGCAAGACTTTTCTAAATTGAGTACATCTGTTATAAAAAGTAAAGAAATACTGAAATCAGCACAAGCTTCCGCCCTGTATGGTTCCAGAGGTTCTAATGGTGCAATTGTTATTACATTAAAAGACGGCCTCGACGATTATGTTTCTGTAACAGACAACGAGCTGAACGTAACTTTTGATATTGATCTTCCCTATGACGTACCAACAAATGGAAAAGAGCAGACGGCAACTTTGAAAGAGTACAGCATTGGCTCGCATTATAAATATTATTCAGTTCCGAGGCTGGATAAGGATGCTTACCTGCTTGCAGAAGTAGCAGATTGGGAAAAGCTGAACCTGCTGCCCGGTGATGCAAATATTATTTTCGAAGGTACTTATGTTGGCAAATCATTTATTGATCCCAATTCCACTTTTGATACACTGAACCTTACACTTGGTCGCGATAAAAGGGTAGTGGTAAAGAAAGAAAAGCTTGTTGACTATAGCAGTGTAAAATTTCTCGGAAGCAATAAGCTGCAGAAATTAACCTACGAGATAACTGTAAAGAACAATAAGAAGGATACGGTAAAAATGCTGCTGAAGGATCAATATCCTTTATCTACATTAAAAGAAATAGAAGTAGAACTGACAGAAGATGGCGGCGCTGCTGTAAATACTGATATTGGTGTGCTGACATGGAAACTTGAACTGGCGCCTGGTGAAAGTAAAAAGATACGGTTTGCCTACAGTGTGAAATATCCAAAAGATCGGGCATTGAATCTTAATTAAAGAAAGCAGAAAATAAAAGGGCAGAAGCCTAAGCGGTCTTCTGCCCTTTATTTATAAATTATTCTGCAATAAAAAAGCTGCCAACAGGCAGCCTTAAAAGATATATAATTAACCAATAGTTTAATTACCCAACTTTTTTTACGTTCACTGCATTCAAGCCTTTCTTCCCTTCTTTCACATCAAATTCTACTTTGTCGCCTTCAGTAATTTGATCAATAAGGCCGGTAGAATGTACGAAAGTCTCTTTGTTTGAATCATCATGTTTGATAAAGCCAAACCCTTTTTCTGAATTAAAGAACTTTACAGTTCCTTTGTTTGTTGCACTCATTGTAATAATTTTTGATAAAAATAATGTGCAAAGGTAACGGTTTAAAATTGCCGAAGCTAAAATAAGCGTTAATACTGACTAAAATTTTCGCAATGCCTTAGCACTCATGTTATTCGCTCTTATTTGCAGGCTTTTGGATCGTTTTTAATGAAATAGCTTTTATAAGCGGGAGATTTTGGATCTGTACAACCTTCCAGGTTTAGTATTTCTATATTGCGGAAATCAACCGGCTGGCCTTCACTTTGCAAAGCGATAAACCCCGATTGCAGCAATTTACCATCCTGTTTTTGTTTCGGATCATAGCGGTTTACAACAGGCCCTCCTATTTGAGGTTTTGAATATTGCAATACTGTATCTCCATTGATTATATGTGTAATCAATGAATCTCCCAACACAATCAGTTCCGCTTTTACCCATTGTTCCCCTTCATATGTTTTAGAAGTAGAATTAATACAATGCCTGGTGTCTAATTTGCCCTGGTACACAATATGCGTTCCGGGAGAACACATATTGCCTGTCGGCCGGGGCTTACCATCTCCCAGTCCTCCCAGCAGTTGCATTTCAATAGAAATAGGCCAATCCTGTTCTTTAGGCATCGTTCGTGGGTCCTGTGAATGATACATCACGCCACTATTAAGAATAGTATATTCCGGTGCATCTTTTCTCCATTCACCTACAAAACGGTATTCGAATTTGAGATGATAATAGGAAAACGGTGTTTTAAAATATAAATGACCGAATTGTTCATTGAATTTATCATATTGATCGTAGCGCACTTTTATTATACCATCTTCTACACGAAATGTATTGCCGAAATTATCACCGGTTTCATGATGATGAATTTTTACAAACCAGTCATTGATGTCTTTTCCATTGAAG
>JAEUVI010000554.1 GCA_016787105.1 Chitinophagaceae bacterium
GGTATTTATCTTTGGGGTCATAGCCATCCATTCTGAAATAGTGTACTACTCTTTTATTTGAAATGCCTGGCGCAAAATATATATCATAGCTTACTGTAAAATTTTGGGTTAGCGGAATATTCAAATCAGGATAAAAAGTAAACTTTTCGGGGATGTTAACCCATTTGCCGGTTTGCCCGCTTATGGTTGTTAGTGAAGCATTGCCAAAACCATTTCCTGCCGTGTGCCAGTTTTTTGTTGATAATTGTCCGGTTGGGTAACCATCAAAATCTTCATACAAAATGGTATTGGGGTCTTTATTTTTTGCAGCAGCAGTTGCCGAAACAGTGGCAGGCGTTGCAAATACATTGCCCGAAGTTTTTGCCGGCGCTTTTGCTGTTGTATAAACCATATTCTTTCTTGCCTCCGGCTGTGCCAGCCATTTGGCCACAAAATCATAATTGAAATTGTTCAAAAGGGAGTTTACCATGTGCGGATTACCGGTGCCGAACTTTGCATCATACTTTGCCAGGTTTTCTTCTAAAGTTATATTCGTTGGTGTTAAATTAAAGTAAACCCAAAGCGGGTTATCGGATTTTGTCTTGTCAATCGTTTGCTTGGTAGTTGTAACTAAAATTTTGTATTCCGGAAATGTTTTATTTAGTGGTTTACCGTTTATAATCGCTTCGGGGTTCAGCAGGTAATGCCCGTTACCATCATTTTCTGCATTGTTGTAATTATAATTTGCGTTTAATTTCACCACTTCATTGTAGTAGGGTTTTAATCTTTCTAAATTCTTTTTTATTGGCTCTGCCGAATACGGATTTTTTTGCAGGATGCCGGGGTATGCAGCCATTTGCTGCTGGATATAAGCCACTACATCTTTTACCAATACCGGTTTAAAAGGCCAGTTATTGTTTGCACTAACCACCACACCCATTTTGAACATTTGTTTACCATTGTCGTGGTAGTGGTTAAGGTAAGTTCGATAGCCGTAAAGATTGGGTTGAATTTTTTTATCTATTCCTTCTTTGGATAATTGTGCATCATCATCACCGCTGGTAAATGGTGCCTGCTCTGCAAAAAAATACAAACCATCCGGATTAAAGCCTTTGATATACACCCCGGGAAAATCATTAAATCCTGCGAGTAACCGTTGTCCTTGTTCGCAGCAGCGCAGGTCAATTTTTCCTTGCGCAAAATGGGTTTCGTATCCCAAAAAATCTACGCCATAGCTATGCAACGGGCCATTATCATCCAAAGACCAGCGTTCATCATTTTTTGCAATGGTACGCATTACCAATCCACGGGGCAGGTAAGATTGTTGAATCCATTTAATCAGCATATCTGAGGCCTGCTGTTGCCATGCGGTGTAAGTGGCGCCATCGGCAAACTGGCTTTTGACGGGTTTATAAACAGCATTGGCTTTAGGTGGATTGCTTATATATTGCCAGCCGATTACAGAGTCACGGTTTAATTCCTGGTCGCTTTGTGCAAAAGAAAAAAAAGACAGCAGCAATAATAACAGCGATAATAACTGAGTTTTCATCCTTTGTATTTTGAATATAAAAATGACCTGTTTTTTTGAGCAAGGCAATCATTAAAAAAGATGATTTTATCAACGCATTTACAAGACCAGTTACTATTTCACAACAATACCAAAAGCGCCGGAACGCAGGCTGGTTGATAAAATTGTTTCCACTCCGTTTTTATAATATTTTGCCTTTTCTAAAGACATGTTGTATTCGGTTACAGCCACATACACATCGCTGCCGTTAATAAAGATGGATTTAGCTTCGGCAGAAAAAAGACTGGTAGCGGTAAAGCTGGTTCCAATATTATTTTTCCAATATGTAGCCGAACCTTTTTCATATCCGGCTACATATACATCATTGCCGGCTACAAAGATGGAATTGGCACGGGAAGAATTGGATGCAAGTGGTGTTGCTGTTCCGTTTTGCCAGTATTTCGCAATTTCAACAGTACCATTGAACTCATATCCGGCTACATATACATCATTACCGGATACAAAGATGGAATTAGCATGGGCATAACTTGTACCGTAACCGTTAGTCAGGGCAATTCCCACACCGTTTTTCCAATATTTAGCTATATCTATGCTCCCATTATTTTCATATCCTGCCACATATACATCGCTGCCCGATACATAAATAGCATTTGCCGCAGCCTCATTTGTGCCATTTGAAAGAGATATTGGCGTACCGTTTTTCCAATATTTGGCCACCAATTGTGAACCATTGCTTTCAAAGCCCGCTACATACACATCGCTACCGGATATAAATACCGAATAAGCACGGGAGTTTGATGTGGACAAAACTGTGGCCACACCATTCTTCCAAATTTTGGCATTGTCTATTCCACCTGTAAAATCCCAACCTGCCGTATATATATCTCCTGCATCTGAAATCGCAATACCGGATGCGTAAGATTTTATTGCGGTACTTGCTAATAATGCACTCGTTCCATCTATCCATAGGCTCGCCTGGTCATTTCCCGGGTCCTGACTATATCCACACACATAGATTTTTGCCACTGATGTGGTTGTAATACTGATATCGCTTCCATAGGCTGTACCTGCGCTGGATGTAGCATAAGCTCTTATATGGTAAGTAGTGTTTGGCTGCAATCCGGTGACGGAAGAAGTGAAAGAACCTATACCTGTACCATCGTTGGTTTTGGTGGTTATGTCAATAGTTGGGTTGACGTTTGTGCTCCAAACAACGCCTTTCGCTGTAATGGTGCCGGAGCCCTGCGAACTTATATTACCACCCGTGGTAGCGCCGGTAGTAGAAATATTTGTGGCGGCTGTAGTGATTACGGTGGGCAATACTGTAGCCGGAGCATCATCTTTTTTGCAGGAAGGCAATGCAAACAGAAATAATGCGAATGCTGTAATTAAAATTGCTCCAAAAGTGTTCTGGTTTCTGATTTTCATGAGTAAAAAATATTTTGTTTTGAAAAAATAGTACGCTGTAAAAGTAGATTGATATGCAGGCTGCATCAATCATTAAAAAAGATGATTTTTGATAGCAACAGAAATAGCTGAACTCATTTGTGAACAGAACCGTTTAATCCTTATTTAAATTCCTACTGGAATTTTGTTGTTTGATAGCTTATCAGTATCTGAAATTTATTTTTGTTCCTGCAGGTAGTTCAATGCTGGGTTTGTTGGGGTCAAAAGGCCTGCTATAATACCAGGCATTTTTATAAGTATTGTTATTGCTGAAAGCGCCATCTCTCTGTGTTGTTGCCGGGTATTGCAACACCAGGTTTGTTTTTTGTATGCCCGAAAAATATTGCAGTGTAAATGTGTAGGAAATTTTCTCTAATATTCTTTTATCTGTTTTAATCAATTTTCCGGCCTTATCACTGCCCGCCTTGGTCCAGCTTTCTACTGTGCCGCTTTGTGGCGATAGGGTGAGCTGATTTCCATTTAGTTGATAGGTGCCTTTTTCATAGGCATAAATAATATCATTGTGGTAGAGATAACTAATGTTTTTTTGCAGAAACTGGTAAGTTCCATCCGGGTTGAAATAATATTCCCGCCAATCATATCCGGAAGTATTGGCTTCATTCTGGTATTGACCCCAAATACCGGCAAGCTGATTAACAGCCGGGTTGCTTGCATTAGCATTATTATTGGAAATTGCAGGCTGTGCTGTTTTTTTATTTGTTGCAGAAACAGATTTATTTTTTGCATCCGCCTTAAATCCCGGTGGGTTATCAATAATTGAAATACCATCATCATAAAGTTTAAAGGAAAACCCATTTGGGCCTGTTGTTCCATCTCTTTCGGTATTGTTGGCCGTTTTAAGATATAAGCCATGGTCTTTAATACCTGAATAATAGTTTATCCCGAAAGTGTATGTAGTTTTTTCCAATTTAAAACTGGATTCCTTAATAAAAGCTCCCCACAACTTTGTATTATTATCCTTTTTTCCCCACCAACCGCCTTTACCCTGCGTTGGTATAATGGTAAGTTGGTTGCCATTTACTGTGTAAGTGCCAATTTCATAAACAAATAAAATTTCATTTAAAAGAGTTGACCAGTTTTTTGCCCTGTAGATATAAGTGCCATCGGCTTTAAAATTATATTCCCGTCTAAAATAGCCAGCAGTATATTGGGCATACCCATTATAGTAGCCAGAAATTTCCAAATGATTATCGCACCATAAACCGACAATAGACGCCTTATTACTGTTGGATGCATTGTTAGGCTGTGAGGCAGTTGGCTTAGCCAGTTCTAAAGAATTCAGAAATGCAGCTAATTCTTTTTCGTATTGATTGGAATTATACATGATTACCACACTCACCGTTTGTCCGCCACCGGTAGCAGACAATAAGGCCACGTTACCTTTTGCTCCATTATCCGTATAGATGGCACTACCCGTTTCAATATCCCAGCCATTATCATTTGAAGAAGGCTGCATGGTGGGTTCACCATCTAATTGTATCTGGTCTTTTATAGCAGCTTTCCATTTGCTGTTAAAGTTTTCAATGGCCGTTGCATTGGAAGGCGATGCATTGGTAATAATCGCCATGATGTAGGTATTGGTTTTTTTATCAGATGCTAATAATTGAACCGAGCCCTCGTTTTGTTTTTGCTGCCATCCTTTGGGTACAGAATAAGAAATGACATCGAAGGTTTGCTTTTGGGCAAAAGCTGTTGTGCAACAAAAGATGATTAATAAAAAGGAAAATATTTTTTTCATTTTGTTTTGTCTGCTAGTTTTTAAAACCCGGTGGGTTATCAATTCTTGATTTTCCTTCGTCCCTGGAATAGGAAGTATACTGCCCGTTACCGGAAGGGTGGTCTCCATCTCTTTGAGTTGCCTTATTGTAGTTAAGGAGCAGGCTTTTGCCATAATCACCGGTAGCAAATTCGAAAGCATAGATTACTGTTTCCAAATTATATTTTTCAGCTTTTTGATAACTGCCCCATTTTTTTACATCGTTGCCAACATTATCTTTATTCCACCATCCGGCTTTGCCTGTTTTAGGAGTGAGGGTTAGTCGGTTTCCTTTCACAACGTAAGTGCCGGTTTCGTAAGCGAAGTATATATTGTCCCTGGCAGCCATCCAGTCTTTTTGCCGGAACATATAAGTTCCGTCTTCTTTAAAAACATATTCCTTTCGCATATAGC
>JAEUVI010000016.1 GCA_016787105.1 Chitinophagaceae bacterium
TTTTATTTAAAAAGAAAAGAAATAGTAAATTTGTTTTCTTGTTTGAGCTTTCTATTTTAATAAACCTGAACTACTGAGAAAATGGTTTTTGGTTTGAATAGATACCTAATAAACTCTTTTGTTGCTGGGTTCATATTAATATCCTGCCCTCAAAAAATTTTAAAAAGATTTTTTACTGGATGGTTTACTACAGCGATAAAAGATGTAAAGCCTATTCCAGCCTCGATCAAACAAGCCATGATAATGGAAACCAGCCTAAAGTGGCATGGACTTATCAAACCGGCTATAAATCGAATTTTAATTGTTTTGAATATTCAACCAAAGTCAACAATATTTTATTTGATACCGAAAGCTCAATTGGTATTCCGTATATATGCTAAAAGAAACATACATATCTATATTAAAGAATATTGATGATTTAAAACTTACTAGTCGAAAACATTACCGGATGTTGAATGGAAAGATATACCTGCAACAGTTGAATGGGATTTGAAAAAAGAAAAGAATGAAATGATTTTTCGCACCATGAACCTTGCCGGTGTCGCAGGGCCGGAACATAAAATAATAATTGAGCAATAATGCTTGTCTATGCCAAAAAGCAAAATATGAAAAATAAACTCATAGTTCCTGTTATTGTTCTGTTATCAGTGTTAAACTGCAACAGCAAAAAAATATTTTATGAAACCAGGGGGGTGAAATTTTATGTTGATTCGCTTACCAATTCTAACGACCCGGATATACACATGACCTACGGCCTGAATATCGTTCCGCCGTGGACTAACGGCGGCTCCATTTTTGTTAACCTTCCGGAACATTTGGAATATATGCCGGATACAAAAGGAATTGCCCGGCATCATGATCCGAGGAAAAACGTTTGGCAAATAAGCCCTGACAGTATGGAGGCTCATTATTCTGTAGAAAGCATAACAGAGCCGGGAATATTTTTTTCTGTAAAAGCAAAAGCCAATAACGAGCGGGCAACTTTTGAATTTACCATCACCAATCATTCAAAAAAAGAACTCAACAGTATAAGACCATTGTTTTGTTTTCAGTACAATCAGCTGAGAGGTTTTCCTGGAGTGAGCACAGATAATTTTGCGCATACATACATTATCATAAATGGAAAGCCGGTTTGTGTAAAAAACATTACTGTTAAAAGCCCTGATGCTTATGCACGTATGGCGCAGGTAAAAAGCTGCACAGATGAACACAACTGGTGGGCAGAAAAAATGGGCGGAATGATTGAACAAAAAATAGATGCTGCCTATACAATTCTTACCTCATCCGGTGATGAAAGAAAAGTTATTTTGCACTGGATGCCCGGAAAAAACTTTCTTTCTAATGCCGCTATTCCCTGTATGCATGCAGATCCTTGTATAGGGAATCTTTTGCCAGGACAATCCAAAACAGTAAAAGGGGAAATAATCTTTACAACCGAAAAGATGGAAAAATTATTGAGACGATTTCCTGTAAACGAATAACATCAAATTCATTAGCACAATGAATATCACAATTTCAAATAAATCTTTTCAGGTTACATGCAGCGTAATTGGTCTGTTACTATTATATAGCTGTACTACAAAAACATTTCATGAGGTAAAAGTGAACAATCCGCAATATTTTCCAAATACTGCATTTCAATCGTATGAAGATCTATCTTCTCCAAAATTTAAGGCGCTGAAAGAAAAATATCAATTAGATACCATCTTTCATGGCGAAACGGATGAGCTGAAAAGAATTTTGCTGTTGAGAAACTGGATAAGAAAAACCATTTCCATTAATGACCCGGGGCCACATCCCGGCGATGGCTCCTGTGAAAGTATTTTGGATAATGCTTTGAAAGGAGCCGGCTATCACTGCGGGCATTTTATGGTTGTTCAGAATGCAATTATGAATGCCTATGGTTATGTAACCCGTTGCCTCGGCGCAGGGCCAGGCGGAGCTGACGGAAAAGATGGGCACCATGGCATTGATGAAATATGGTTAAATACTTACCACAAATGGTTTTTGTCTGATGCAAAATATGATCATCACTTTGAAAAGAACGGTGTACCGCTGTCAGCATTGGAAATACGCGATGAATACCTGAAAAATAGGGCAGCCGATATTGTTATGGTGAATGGACCCAATAGAACACCTGTAGAATATGATGAACAATACAAAACAAGCAAAGCAGAGTTTGCCAGAACCTATTCATGGATAGAATGGGATATGTACAGTGACAGGTATACGCCAAATGCCGGCATTAAAGGCGACAGGGGTATATTGACGATGTATAATGATTCATTTTTTAAAACTCACACCTGGATATGGGATGGCAAACCTCATTGGGCATATAATACAAAATTTATGAACCTTGTTGCCGATCGCCATGCCATAGAGTGGACACCCAATACCATTGCATCAAAAGTTACAATTATCGAAAACAAAGCAAAGATTGAACTCAGCTCCAGCACGCCGAATTTGAAAACTTATCAAATGAAAGAAATGCCAGATACTGATTGGAAAGATGTTTCAAATATTGTTGAGCTTTCATTGAAGAATAATAAAAACGAATTTGTCTTCCATACTGTAAACCTGGCCGGAGTAACTGGTCCAGAGCACAAAGTGATTATTGAAAAAGACTGATGCCTTTTTAAATAATAGTTTTTATCTTTTATGAGCCGGGCTTCTGTACTATTATCATCATCTGTTGTGCCTGCCTGTTCACTATGCAGGCCGCACTCTTCACTGTCTGATAATTCTATTCAGTTTAATATTATAAGATTCTTTCATCAGCACAGAAATATTTTTTGTGTTCTTGTCTTGGGGCTATTATGCAATATAAATGCTGTCGCACAAAGCGAAACCATTCCCGGAGAAGTTAGTTCTCCCTATCCAACTATTATTAATCTGGCCATTGAATGGAAAATAAAAGGAGATGATAATCAAAATGGAATTGTGAGTGTAAAATTCAAAGAAAAAGGGCAAACAAAATGGAACGATGCCATGCCATTGCGCCGGGTTCCTGCGGGAGAAAATCAATCATTAAAAATAATTGCAGATAGCGTTCCAGCGTATCCCGATTTCTCATGGGAAAATAAACATTCAGGAAGTATTTTTGATTTGAAGCCTAATACTGTTTATCAGATCAATCTAAAATTACATGACCCGGATGGCGAATCCGTAGAGCGAACAATCGAAGCAAAAACAAGACCTGTTCCGAAAATAGCGACTGATGCAAAGGTCACAGAAATTGCTCCGGGGAGTTATGATACTTTATATACTGTCAGTGGCACTTCCAAAAAACCTTCAGTATACCGATGCAGTAAGGGTAAAGCTGTTTTTAAATTTATTGATGTTACAAACAAAGAGTGGGTATATATTGAAGGATTGACAATAAAAAATCCTGTGCATGATGGTTTTGGAATTTGTTTAAATGGTTCTTCCAATTGTGTGATAAGCCGATGCAGGATTGATGCATCGTATGGTATAGTCGCTTATCTTACCGGGGCAACGAATTGTTATATCAGCGATA
>JAEUVI010000031.1 GCA_016787105.1 Chitinophagaceae bacterium
TTGAATAATAAATGTTGTTCCTTCTTCTTCCTTCGTCTCTACTTTAATTTCCCCACCATGCGCTCTAATGATATCATAACTTAAGCTTAATCCCAATCCTGTTCCCTGCCCGGTTGGCTTGGTGGTAAAGAAGGGTTGAAAGATTTTGTCAATGATGTTTTGTGGAATACCATTGCCATTGTCAGTTATAATAACTTCAACTTTGTCATTTACTTTTTTTGTTTGAACAGTTATCAATGGCTCATAGCTTGTAGCTGAAAGCCCAGCGCTTTTCTTTTTTTCATTTACCGCATAAAAGGCATTGTTGATCAAATTGAGGATGACTCTTCCTATGTCTTGTGGAATCACATTTAGTTTTGGCAATGTTGAATCAAAGTTCGTTTCGAATGCAGCATTGAATGATTTATCTTTTGCCCTTAGCCCATGATAAGCCAGCCGTAAATATTCATCTGCTAATGCATTGATATCTGATGGTTCTTTTTTGCCGGAAGATTGCCTTGAATGCTGCAGCATTCCTTTTACAATATCACCAGCCCTTTTTCCGTGATGATTTATTTTTTCTTCATTCTCTTTTATGTCATTTAATAATTCATTTTCCAATTGTTCATTTCTTTCAGCGCTTGGCTTTTTGCGTTCTGCGTTCAGCTCTTCAATCAATTCCTTATTGACTTCAGAAAAATTATTCACGAAGTTCAACGGGTTCTGTATTTCATGGGCAATACCGGCAGTGAGTTCTCCCAATGATGCCATTTTTTCAGATTGAATGAGCTGCGATTGGGTTGCTTTTAATTCCTGGAGTGAACTGGCAAGTTCTGCTGTTCTTGCTGTTACTTCTTTTTCTAATTGTATTTTTTGTGCTGCTACCAGTTCATTGCGTTCTTTTTCTTTTTCTATTGCCTGCTGTATATTTTCCTGCTGCAGCTGTACATATCTCATCATCAATACCCGTACAAACCAAAGTGCAAGCCAGGCCATGGAGATTAACATGAGCAGCCAGCTGTTATCTCCAATCCAACTGAAAATGGCTATAGGATTTGCCTTTTCATTATCATAGAATATTGCAGGCAATATCAAAATAAACGTAAGCATTAACGGCAATACGCCTATGGATACATACCGAAAAGATGCCTGGCGCCTTCTTATGTATAATAAAGTGTTTATGATTATTACGAGAGGGCAAAAGCCAAAATTCATGACAAGGTTATATACATTCATAAGCTTGTCAAATGCGCCGCCTTCTACAGCGCTAAGAACGATTAACAGTCGTACAATGCCATTGAGTATAGTTATTATTCCAGTCCAGAATAATAGTTTGTCCCATTTGGGGTACTTGTTTTTTACCTCAAAAAACTTTCTTATAAACTGGATGAGAAAATAGTAAATGAATATCCATGGAATAAGTGAAAAGAGAAACGGAACCAACCATGAAAGAGCAGGTTGAAACCAGCTTGTAAAATTGGCTGCTGTGTTGTGCAGGTTAATGATACAAATTGATAGCGAAAACAATGCAAATAGCAAATACACCTGCTCTTTTATAACCCGGTAAAAAAACAAACTGATTAAGAAAGCAAGGAACATGAGGCCTGCAGTGAACATTTCATAAATATTATTTTCCTGGAAGATGTATTGCCTGCTGTCAGCATAATCTACATACTCATTGTTTACTTTTTCGGGGCTTAAATAACTCACCGTAATTTTTCTAATATCTTCCTTTACAAGGTTACGCCTGTCGTAAATAAGCACTTCTTCCCCGGCAGCCAACTCCAGCAACAGGGCACCACGTAAATATTCTGCACTTTTATAACTATCTTTTTCTGCCCATTTTCTTAAAACCCCGCTTCTTAAATGGGTCACAGTACCAGTATCTCTTTTTACATACAGGTCATAAAAATCAGCGGAAGAAGTGAAGGCAATTTTTATCGTTTTTTGCAGCGTATTTTTTAACCTGTACCGCTGCCAGGAGGTATGTGCAATTGGCGGCGATTCCACCTGTATGTGAAACCGGCCTGAAAGCGGCTCTTTACTTACATCGCTAAAAGTCCATTTGCCTTCTTTATCTTCTAATTTCTGCCAATACACAGAATCGATGATTTGCTCCTGGACCGTATCTGTTTTTATTTCATAAACAGGAGGTAACTGTGCCTGCGTAAAACCGGCGAAACTTACCAGCATGCAGCTAAAAAACAAAACGAAAAATGCTTTTGTCATCTTTGCTAAAAATTGTATGAAGTTGAGATTATATGCTTCATTGATTCAAAATATTAACCAGGATTCTTTCGGCTACTTTTTGGATTACGCTATCACTCCGGGAGTAGGGGTTTACACTTTTTCGTTATTCATCCAGCAGGTAACTGAATAATAAATGTTGTTCCTTCTCTTTCCTTTGTTTCTACTTTCAATTCTCCACCATGCGCTTTTACAATATCATATGCTAAGGACAATCCCAAGCCAGTTCCCTGGCCGGTTGGCTTGGTGGTAAAAAAGGGTTGAAAGATTTTGTCAATGATGTTTTGCGGAATGCCATTGCCATTGTCTGTTACAATAACTTCAACCTTGTCATTTACTTTTTTTGTTTGAACAGTTATCAATGGCTCATAACTTGTAGCTGAAAGCTCAGTGCTTTTCTTTTTTTCGTTTACGGCATAAAAAGCGTTGTTAATAATGTTCAGCAATACTCTTCCTAAGTCTTGTGGAATCACATTTAGTTTTGGTAATGTGGGATCAAAGTTTGTTTCGAATGCAGCATTGAATGATTTATCTTTTGCTCTTAATCCATGATAAGCCAGCCGTAGATATTCATCTGCTAATGCATTGATATCTGTTGGTTCTTTTTTGCCGGATGATTGCCTTGAATGTTGCAGCATGCCCTTTACAATAGCGGCAGCTCTTTGTCCATGGTGATTTATTTTTTCCAGGTTCGCGTCTATATCGTTTAATATTTCTTCCTGCTCTTCTTTTTTTAATTTTTCCTTTTGACTTTTTAATTCATCTATTAATTCCCTGCTTACTTCACTGAAATTATTCACGAAGTTCAACGGGTTTTGTATTTCATGTGCAATGCCAGCGGTAAGTTCGCCGAGTGAAGCCATTTTTTCGGATTGGATAAGTTGTGATTGAGTTGCTTTAAGATCTGCAATGGATGATTGTAATTGGGCTGTACGGAGCTCCACTTTTTCTTCCAGAATTTTATTTTCTTTTTTCAATGCAGCCGAACGATAAGCAATAAAAGAAAACACCGCAGCCAGTAGCGCGATTGCATACAGTGAATAAGCCCACCATGTTTTCCACCAGGGTGGTAAAATAGTGAAAGTGAAATGAGCGCCTGTTTCATTCCACACAGCATCGCTATTAGCGGCTTTTACTTTAAATGTATAAGTGCCTGGCGAAAGATTGGTATAAGTAACGGAACGTTCTGTTCCTGCTGTTATCCAGTTTTTATCATAACCTTCTAACTGGTAGGCATATTGATTTAATAGTGCATTGGAAAAATGCAGGGCCACATTTTGAAAACTAATCCTGTTTTCATTGTACTTTAAAGATAATTGCCGCAAACCTTCTGTAAATAAAACAGTATCCCTGTTGGCGGTTGCAGTATGATATTTTATAGATTCAATCACCACTTCAGGCGGAATTTTATTTTCCACCATATTATCAGGATCAAACGGAATCATACCGTTTTTAATGAATACATACAAAAGCCCTTTTGAGTCTTTGTAAATTCCTGAAGTCCTCGTTACCGGCAACCCGTTTATTGTAGTATAATTAGTAATCTTACTGGTTGTTGTAACTATCCTGGATAACCCATGTGAAGTAGCCAGCCAGATGTTTCCCTTTTTATCTTCTGTAATTCCTCTTATATCATTTGAGGGCAAACCATCCCTATCTGTAAATTGTTTTGAAAAGCCCGAATCTTTATTTGCTAAAAAGAAACCCGTCAGGTAACTACCTGCCCATAAGCGGTCTTGACTGTCCTGGTATAAACTTCTTATTGAATAATTGGAAGCCTCTTTTGTATCAAGATAAGAAATAAATGTTCCCTTTTGAGGATCAAAGCGGTTAAGCGAACCCAGGTTGGTACCAATCCATACAATGCCATCCTTGCCACAAAGCAAGCTGTTTACTTGCGCATCATCCAAAACATTATTTGCCTTTATAATGCCATTATTAAATATAAAAGGATAGCGGGTAAACTTACCTGTTTTTTTATTGAAGCTATTCAAACCATTGTCAAAAGTTCCGATCCATATATTGCCTTTATTATCTTCTGCAATACAGGAAATTTTATTATCCCCAATGGTTGTACTATCCTTTGGATTGTTGCGATAGTTTTTGATGGTTTTAGTTACAGGATTATAACAATAAAGCCCAGATCCAATAGTGGTCATCCATACCAATCCTTCCTTATCCGTAAAAGCAGAATTAATTTTAACTGTACCTGTATTTAAGATTTTATACGCATTTGTTATATGGTTCCATGTAAAGACTTTATTGTTATCAGCTACTATAAAAACACTATCGCTATACAGCCCCTCTATATTATATGTGGTGGTGCCATTATTTTTTTCATCTTCTTCATCCCGGATATTTATTTTAACAGGATTAAAGAATGACCGCCCCTGGTCTAACCAGGCCAGCCCGGTAAATGGCATGTTTACCCAAAGAACACCGGATCTGTCAACAAAAACCTTACTGATGCCACTGTTGAATTCAGGCAAACTGCCCGGTTCATCGGTATGATAATAGAAAGTTGTTGCCCCTGTTGCTGTGTTTAAAAAAAATAATCCCTTAAAGGTTCCCCCTGCCCACAAATTGCCTTCCATATCGGTAGTGATACTGGTGATGGGGATTACTTCCTTTGCAGTAAGACCGGGTACCGGCAAATTATAATTAATGAATTTATCAGTTGCCCTGTTATACATTGAAATGCCATGCTCAGTATAAAAAAATACTCTCTTCAGCGAATCAACATAAATTTTGTCACAGGTACCGGCAATAGAATTGGGATCTGATGCTGTATGACCGTAGGTTTTGTACTCTTTTGTTTTGATATTAACCCGGATAATTCTTGTTTTATCAGCTTCACTACTGCTGTCTAATGAAAAGGTGGAGATCCAGACCTGGTCTTTATTAATTGGGTCCTGTGCTATATAATTAAACAGGATCTTATTCATTGCCGGGGGAAGCTGGAAATAGGGTTTGAATGATTGTGATTTTTTGTCGTAAATACTTAGCAGGCCGCCTGTTGCCAACCAGCTATTGCCAGAAGAATCTATCATTATATCAGCATAGCCATTTCCTGCCGGTATCATTTGCCTTCCCTTGTTTGCAGAACTGAAAGAATCTACTGTTCCATGAGCCAGATCCATCATCCATATAACCCAATTATCTATCTTATTGTTATACTTCATACCTAATTCAAGATTATTCTTCCTCTCGTAAATAAATTTCACAAAATCATTCTTCAACAATCTACTCATGGCGGCATTGGTTGTTTTTGGTTTCTCAAAAACATTTCGCTGCCTGTTATATACGAAATCGCCTTTATTAAAAAGAGCGGTCCACAGGTTTCCTTGTTTATCTTCGAATAAGTTTCGTACGCTTACGGCATATAAAGGTTTTCCATTGTCATCCAGTACAGGAACTGATGTGCAGCTATATCCATCGTAACGCACCACACCATTCTGTGTTCCAAACCACAGGTAACCCAGCCTGTCCTGCAGGGAGGTCATTACAAGGGCTTCTGGCAGGCCATTTTCTAAAGTAATGGTATTAAAGAATGGCCGTTTAAACTGGGCATATAATCCGGTTGTGTAAAACAAAAGAGCAATAAAAATAAGTTTCTTCATAACCCTAAATAATTAATCGTGCTGATGAGCCAATTGAATAATGAATGTTGTTCCTTCTCCTTCCTTTGTTTCTACTTTCAATTCTCCACCATGCGCTTTTACGATATCATATGCTAAGGACAATCCCAAGCCAGTTCCCTGGCCGGTTGGCTTGGTGGTAAAAAAGGGTTGAAAGATTTTATCAATGATACCCTGCGGAATACCATTGCCATTGTCAGTTACAATAACTTCAATCTTGTCATTTACTTTTTTTGTTTGAACAGTTATCAATGGCTCATAACTTGTAGCTGAAAGCCCAGCGCTTTTCTTTTTTTCGTTTACGGCATAAAAAGCGTTGTTAATAATGTTCAGCAATACTCTTCCTATGTCTTGTGGAATCACATTTAGTTTTGGCAATGTGGAATCAAAGTTTGTTTCGAATGCAGCATTGAATGATTTATCTTTTGCCCTTAGTCCATGATAAGCCAGCCGTAAATATTCATCTGCTAATGCATTGATATCTGTTGGTTCTTTTTTGCCGGATGATTGTCTTGAATGTTGCAGCATGCCCTTTACAATAGCGGCAGCTCTTTGTCCATGATAATTTATTTTTTCAAGATTCTGTACAAGATCGCTGGCAATTTCATTGGCTACTTCTGCATTGCCGGTTGAGAGTTCTTCTTTCATTTCTTCTGCCAGTTCTTTGCTTACTTCACTAAAGTTGTTGACGAAGTTTAAAGGGTTCTGTATTTCATGTGCAATGCCAGCGGTAAGTTCGCCGAGTGAAGCCATTTTTTCGGATTGGATGAGTTGCTGCTGCGTTTGTTTAAGTTCATTATAAGCCTTTTCAATTTTTGCTTTTGCTTTTTGTTTAAGCCGGTTATTGCGGTATTGAAAAAGAGCAATTATAAGGGCAAGGCCAGCCAGTACAGCTAAAATCAACTTTAACCTGTTTGCGTCTGTTTCTCTTTTTATTTTCTCTGCGTTTGCAATTGCATCTTTTCTTTGCTGATCTAATTCAAGCCGGACTTTTTCTGCGTTTTTACCTGATTCAATGTTGTATGTTATTTTATAAAGTGAGTCGAAGACCAGTTTGTATTCATATGCTTTTTTATAATTACCAAATTTTGCATAGGCCAAATACAATGCTTGATAAGAATCTTTTATTTCCTTGGTAAGATTATATTTTTTTGAAATTTCCATTGCTTTCTCTCCATGATACATGGCACTGTCTTTAATATTAAAGTCGGTAAAAGCCTTTGATAATACACAATGCATCCAGGCAGTTCCGGGGTTACTGCCAAACTTTTCCTGGTTCGCTAAGTTCTTACGGTATAATGCCAATGCCACTGGCCAATTCTTTTTTCCCATATCCCAGAGAATATCTGCTTGTGCTCCAAGTATTCTGTCCTGCATGTATTCATTATTAAGCTTAACAGCCAGTTTCATGGCTTTATCAAGGTAAAGGGTAGCACTATCAAATTGCTTTGTTGAGCTATAGATTTCTCCTATGGAACTGGCAGCATATAAAGCTGCGTCTTCATTTTTTTTAGCAAGAGCCATGTCATAGCAAATTTTTGCATGTTGCATAGCAAACTCATGATCACCCATCAGCCGGTAGGTTTCGGATAAGTTAAAATGCAAGTCATAATAAGCATGGCTTAGGTGGGCTTCTTCAGCAAGTTTTAACGACAACAGATAATCCGCAATGGCGGCATCATATTTTTCCTGGCGACTGTTTATTTTACCTTTCACAAGGTATAACTCAGCGACACCAGTTTTCCAATCTATCTCCTTGGACAATTGTATAGCGCTGTCTAAAACTTGCAGTGATCTTGCCGGTTCATTTGGTGATAGGCTCACAGCATATTTAATCATTTTCACCACCTTTATAGTGTCTTTTTTATCATAACTATTTAAATCCTTTTGCAGGCTATCACTATTATCAGGTTGAGCCATTAATAGATTACAGCCAATAAAAAAAACAGAGAATAAAAGGGATAATAGCTTTATCATATTTAAATTGACATTATTATCATAAATGTTGTTCCTTCACCTTCTTTAGTTTCTACTTTTATTTCCCCGCCATGCGCTTTTACAATATCATACGCTAAGGATAATCCCAATCCTGTTCCCTGGCCGGTTGGTTTGGTGGTAAAGAAGGGTTGAAAGATTTTGTCAATGATGTTTTGCGGAATACCATTGCCGTTGTCAGTTACAATAACTTCAACCTTGTCATTTACTTTTTTTGTTTGAACAGTTATCAATGGCTCATAACTTGTAGCTGAAAGCCCAGCGCTTTTCTTTTTTTCGTTTACCGCATAAAAGGCGTTGTTAATAATATTCAGCAATACTCTTCCTATGTCTTTTGGAATCACATTTAATTTTGGTAATGTGGAATCAAAGTTTGTTTCGAATGCAGCATTGAATGACTTGTCTTTTGCCCTTAATCCACGATAAGCCAGCCGTAAATATTCATCTGCTAATGCATTGATATCTGTTGGCTCTTTTTTGCCGGAAGATAGCCTTGAATGTTGCAGCATGCCTTTTACAATAGCGGCAGCTCTTTGTCCATGATAATTTATTTTTTCAAGATTCTGTACAAGATCGCTGGCAATTTCATTGGCTACTTCTGCATTACCGGTAGTGAGTTCTTCTTTCATTT
>JAEUVI010000065.1 GCA_016787105.1 Chitinophagaceae bacterium
TGGGAATCGGAGGAGCTGTTATTACATGCGGTAAATAATGCTGCCGATAATACAAATGTGGTAACCAGTTTTGAGGAATTGTGCATAACAGTGTTTTGGGTCATAACATTTTGATGAGGGCAAAGTTCAGTAAAAAATGCATACAGAACTTTTTATTGATGCTATGCAAAAATCAAACCCGGGTTTATTGCTTTTCAAATAAGTAGTCGATAGATTTCCCATTCCCGGATATTGTTGCTTTAAGCAGCTTTCCGGTAATACTGTATTCAATTTTCTTAGGAAAATCATGTACAGGATTTTCACAGGTAAATCCTTTTTCATCAAGCTGCGTGACTTTGAAAAAAACCGAGCCATTATTGCCTGGTACATCCGCTACAAAATAAAGACCATCATCTTTTAAAGTCAATCTCATTTTCTCTACGACCGAAGTATCAATTCCCTTCATAGTTATGCCTGTACCTTTCCATTCTTTTGCAGATATTTTTTCCCAATGTTCCGAGCCACTCCGGCCTGCTTTTGCATTGGTACGTTTCCAGTTTCCCTGCAACCAGGATAATTTATCCAAATCAGTAATAGTCTGTTGGCTGGTTGATTTATTTATAATAAACAAAAAAATAATTGTAAGAAGCAACAAGATCTTTTTCATGATGATTGCATTGGTTGTAGTAAAAGTTACGTCGAACTCCCTGTATTTTAAAAATTAAACTGTAACTTCTTTTACTCCCACTTTTGGCGGCATTAGTTTGTAAATAACAGGTGTTACTACTCTTGACAATAAAGTTGAACTTATCAATCCGCCTATCATTACTATTGCCAGCGGCGATATCAATGGATTACTTGATAATGCAATAGGCATCATACCGCCAATCGCGGTTAATGTGGTAAGTATAATTGGCAGAAAGCGGGCTTCACCTGCTTTTTCTATTGCTTCGTTCAATTCCATTCCCTGTTCGCGCAGTTGATTGGTAAAGTCAACCAGCAATATTGTATTCTTTACTTCAATACCGGCCAGTGCCACTATGCCGACAGTAGCTACAAATGATAATGAATTGCCTGTTACCAATAAGGCAAGCACGGCGCCCACAATACCCAATGGAATAACAGACAGCACAATTAATGTGCTTTTAAATGTTTTGAATTGCAATACCAGTACTGCGATGAACATGAAAACAGTTACAAGTATAATACTGCCAAATCCATCAAATGATTGATTTCGTCCTTCTACCTCACCGCCCATTTCATAATGATAGCCATCCGGCAACTTCATTTTGTCCATCTGGGCTATCACGTTGTTGATGACTTTGTCATTCAGATACCCTTTTTGTACAAACGATGTGACAGAAACCGTTCTTGTTTTATTGTAATGATTAATGCTCATAGGTGATGTTTCAAACCCGATCGTAGCTACCTGTGCCAATGGTACTGCTTTAGCCTGCGAAGTATTTACGTATAAATTATTGAAGACATTTAAATCAGGATTGGATGGACGTGGGGTAGTGAGTACAATACTGTAGTCATCACCGTCTGAGTCAGGATTTGTAAAATTGCCAACGGGAAGGCCGGCGACTGCCATACGCACTGTTCTTCCGATATTTATAGTAGGCACTCCAAGTGATTGCGCTTTATCCTTATTAATATTAACCCGTATATCTGATTTTAGATTCCGGATGGGATTATTTACATACAATGTGCCTTCTGTTTTCTTCAGCATGGCTTCAACCTGTGAGGACAATGCACGAAGCGTATCTAAGTTGTCACCTAACAATCTTACTTCCACAGGCGATATCATTGGCTGTCCCTGTTCAAAATTTTTTACTTCCACTTTCGCGCCGGGATAAGGCGTCCATTTTTTGCGTAATGCTTCAATGATTTCTACTTTACGTTTTGGGTTTACATCCGGATTTAGTTGTACAAAAATTTCAGCCAGGTCGGTTCTTTCGTTTTGCTGATTTACATTATAATAAATACGCGGGTTGCCCTTGCCTGTGTTTGAAGCGAAATATTTTATTTCAGGTACCTGCTTCAGGTCTTTTTCTATCTGCTTCGCAATGGTATCGGTATAATAAATGTTTGATTGCAACGGAGCTGATATGTCAACCAGGAACTGTGGTTTTTCGGATGCAGGGAAGAGGCTGAAGCCAATAACCGGTATCAATTGTAATGATCCGAAAAAAATAACTGCAGCAATAATAATTGTGATAACAGGATGCTTTAGCGCTTTATCCAGGAGTTTTGAATAGCTGCCATGAATGAGTTTCTGTAATGCGCGAAGAAAAATATTTCCATCTGCATGGGCATGTGGATTTAATATCCGGCTTGATAAGAAAGGCACAATTGTTAATGCAACAATCATGGATGCAAATACAGTACAGATAACTGCCATCGGCAGGCTGCGGATAAAATCCCCGGATGATTCCGGTAGAAATGCCAATGGCATAAATGCAATGATTAATGTAGCCGTACAACCTAATACAGCCATGCCAATCTGGTTGACTCCTTTCAATGTTGCCTGCAAACGACTATGCCCTTCACGCATCCAGCGTTCTATATTTTCTACTACAACAATGCTGTCATCTACCAATAGTCCCAATGCAACAACAAACCCAACAATGCTCAGCTGATTCAAACTATAACCAAGCAGGTTCATGAAGATGACACCGATTGCCAATGATAAGGGAATTGAAATCATAACGACCAGCGATGCTCTTGTACCTAATGGAAGTAAAGTGAGTAATACAAGACCAATGGCAATAAGAAAATCTGTACCAAGGCCAGACAGGCGATGATTTACATTGTCGGCCTGATCAAAATGTAGTACCAGGTCAATATTGGAAGGAAGTTTTTCTTTGAACTTGTTTATTTGCGGTAAATATTGCTTCTGTGTTTTGGAAATATTTTCACCACTTTTTAAAGAGGCTATTACAGATATACACCTATGACCATTTAGCCGTGTAATGTGTTTTTCCTGTGAATAGTCGAAATAAACAGTAGCCACATCTTTCAGTAATATATTTTTACCGTTGCTGCTGGCTACAACGGTATTTTTTATTTCATCCAGGTTTTGGTAATTGCCATTTGTTTTTATGTTGAATGATTTTGAACCTTCATTGATACTGCCCCCGGGTATATTGGCAATTTCACTTTGTAGTGATGAGGCAATAAGATTAACCGGTATACCAAGCGCGGCTATCTTTTCCGGCTGTATATCTACGCGGATTATCTGATCTGGCAATCCCTGTATCTCTACATTTTTTAAGCCTGGTACTTTTTCAAGTATATCCTGTAAATCTTCAGCGGCTTTTTTTAGTTTATCTCTTGATGCGTTTTCCGATACCAATGCCATTTGCAAAATATTCACGCCGGTCGGGTCTACCTTTTTAACTTCGATGCTGTAAATGTCTTGTGGTAATTGTGATTGTGCGCTATTTACTTCGCGTACCAGTTCCTGGTATTTATCTTCTACATTGCTGTAATATTTATACTCCACAAATAATACAGCCAACCCGTCGTTGATAGAGGTTTTGATACGTTTGATATCATCAAGTCCATATATCCTTTGCTCGAGAGGCTTTACTACCAGTTCTTCCATATCCTTCGGGCTGGTTCCCGGATATATTACCACGACAGGATAACTCGGCGAATTAAGTTCAGGATCTTCTGAGCGGGGCATATTCAGTATTGTAGAAACACCCAGCGCTACAACCATCAGTACCATGATGAGAGTAAACTGGTAATTCTTTATTGCGTATGCGGAGATTTTCATGTTTCGAGAGTTTTATAGCCACAAAGGCGCGAAGCCACAAAAAGGTTTTTTGTAGTTGCGGTTGTTAATTAATATATCTTTTGATGCCGTTTTTAATAAGCGGCACATTAAAATTTATCAGGTACCCAAGATTTTTAGCGGCTAATTTTAAATGAGAAATTATTTGCGCTTGCCAAACAGGATTAACAGCCTCTACTGCTTTTATCTCAATGATTACAGCATCCTGTACCAGTATATCTGATCTTAATCCTTCGTCAAATTGAATTCCATCATAGTTAATAGGAATGTTCACCTGGCGCATTACCTTATATCCTTCTTCACTTAAATCATGAGCAAGACATACTTCATATATTTTTTCCAATAACCCTGGCCCAAGCGCTTTATGTATTTTGAAGCACGCATTTACAATCGCTTTACCAATTTCTCCTTCTGAATGTGTCGGTGTCATATTTTTATTTGTGGGTTGTTATACACAGC
>JAEUVI010000111.1 GCA_016787105.1 Chitinophagaceae bacterium
AAGTGCTGCGGCTTTTTATATACGCAGGTTCTGAACATTAACTATTCTGGATTAAACACAGTATTTGCAGTAATAAATGACAATGGTACAACCATGCCACTTAATTTACCCAATACTGCTTTTCTTGAAAAAAACTATAATAACAACATTGCTTCACGCAGCAACTTCCAGTTTAAAGTAACGGTTAATCCTCTTACAGCCACACTCGAACCCGGAGACAGCTTGCAATTAACCGCAAACGCAGGGCCATTTCCTGCAACTTATAACTGGTCACCATCCTATAATCTGAGTTGCACAGACTGTTATAACCCGATACATATAGCAGGCAAAGACACCACGCTTAAGGTAAGCGCTACCAGTACGTATGGCTGTATTGACAGCGCTTATACAATAATAAAAGTTCCACCAGCAGATGATTATGTTATAAGAATAACAGAGGTAGAATGTTCGGGAACCAATCAGCTATACGCAGCATTTACAATATGTAATAATTTTCGGAGAGGTGTAATTCCAAAGGGACTGAAAGTTTCATTTTATGATGCCGATCCATCTACCGGGAATGCAAATTTATTAGGCCCGGTATTTACCACATCCCAGAATTATACAGATAAATGTGTTTCATTCGGACATTACTTTAACAGAACCGCACCCGGAAAAATTTATGCTGTTGTAAACGATAATGGCACTACGATTCCATTAAATCTACCGAATAATTCTTCCCTTTCTGAAAAAGTATATACAAATAATAAAACAGATTTTGACTATGTACAGCAGTATGTACAACTACAGCCTGCGGATACAACTGTATACAGGAAAGAAACATATATTGCCCGTATGCTTACTAACGTAAGCGATCCGGCAAGTATAAAATGGCAAACGTCAAACAGTTATTCACTTAGCTGCATTGATTGTGCCACACCTGCCATTACCGTTACCGACAACGCAACGATAAAAATGCAAATGAATAATCAGTATGGTTGTATTATTCCCGGAGAAATGAAAGTTAAAATATTCCCTCCGGATATGACTGTGGAAATAATGGAAACGGCATGTTACACAAATACAAGTACGCTGGTGAAATTCAGGATCTGCGCAAACAACGGATATGATACAATTGCAAACAACCTTCCCGTTTCCTTTTATGAAACGATAGCAAATGGAAGCCCTAAAATACTTTCACCGGTATTTACCACAACAAGGACTGAACCAACAGGATGTGCGGTATTTGCACATATTATCAATTCACCTGTAACTCAGAGTCTTTTTGCTGTTGTAAATGATAAAGGAAAAGGCGCCTCATCCATACCCGAACCCTATATCACAGAAACCAATTACAGCAATAACATTCAGCAAAAAACTATTGTTCCATTTTCTGTAACAGTAAGCCCTGCAGACACAAGTATTTTACGTGCAAGTACAATACAACTTCAAGGGCAGGCGGTCGGTGGAACAGTTTCATTTATTCAATGGGAACCTTCGGAAAACCTTAGCTGCACAAATTGTCTAAATCCTTTAGCGACTTCTCAGCCTTCCGCGCAATACAAGCTAACAGTGCAAAATGAATACCTGTGTACTGCATCGGCTTATGCTATTGTAAAAACCTATACCGGAAGAAAGATAAATATACCCAGCGCCTTTACGCCAAACAATGATGGCCTGAATGATGTGTTTTATATAATGGCGGGAAAAGAAGTAACGAAAGTAGTAAACTTATCAGTGTTCAATCGTTGGGGTGAAAAAGTGTTTGAGTCAACCAACAGCCCTGCCAACGATCGCAGCTATGGCTGGAACGGAACATTAAAAGGGAAAAATGCGGAAGGAGGTGTTTATGTATATCTCGCAACAGTTGAGTTTGTCAATGGTAAGGAACAATTTAAAGGAACCGTCACATTGATCCGGTAATTACTTCCCAGCCAGTTTTTCTATTTCACGTTTGTAATCGTACTGAAGGTCTTCATGCAGCGTATCCAATATGGAAAACATTTTTTTAATTTGGGAATGATAGAGGTTACTTATCACAGTATTCTGGTGAAATGGAATACCAGACTCATTCAACAATTGACAAAAATAAATGCGTAGCTCTATCTCTGTGGTTTTGCTACCGCTGTACCTGCAATACTTATTAATAATACGAACGATTTTCCTGAGGCTTTTCTTTGCCCAATACAGGTTAGCCATATTGATTTCCGAAAAAAGAATGTCAATTTCCTTTTTAACACTATCCACATACCCCTGTTCATTATGCGCTTCAAAAAGAAGGTATGTCATCAATTCTTTATTTTCTTTTTTGAAACGTGCCAACCGCAGGCATATATCAACCAAATCATTTTGTTTGAGTGAATTCAGTTCTGATTTTATTTCATGTACAGTAGACGCTCTCATGCGTGTGAAGATATTTATTTATCATTTCTGCTAATGCAAAGCTTTCATATTTTTGCACAATGGAATTTTTTGTCGCCCGGGATTCTATTGTGCGGAAAATATGGGGTAAAAGCGATACAATATTATTTGTATTCGCCGGCGCTTCAGCGGAATTTGCTTTGAATAAAGCAGTAGACTGGCTTTATTTTACCGGTAAGCTACCCGCTGATCCGCTTGGCCGCTTGTTCTCCACAGTAATGTATGCCCGCATAATCGTGTTTTCAAAAAATGATGACGCATTGAAAGCAATTGACAAAATCACAGCTATTCATGGAGCTGTTGAAAAAAATCGCGGTGCACAGATACCCGACTGGGCCTACCGGGATGTATTGTATATGCTCATCCATTATTCCATTGCTTCGTATGAACTACTTGAAAGAAAACTAACGCCTGCTGAAAAAGAAGATTTGTATGATGTGTTTTACAGAATGGGCTCCCGAATGAACCTGAAAGAGTTACCTTCTGACTATGAAAAATGGCTTGTTTCGCGGGAAGAACATCTCAACCAGGATTTGATAAAGAGTAATTATACTGACGATTTATTTAAGCAATATCACAAGCATCTTGGCTCCTTACGTTATTTCCTTTTGAAAGAATCTCAAAAATTAGTTTGCCCGCAACTTGTAAAAAAATTGCTGCGAATAAATACAACCCCGTGGATAGCTCCGGTATTATCACTTTATAAGCTAAGCCGGAAGGTAAAGCTGGATGCGCTCATCAAATCGGTTATATTACCGCCAGCGTACAAAGCCCAGATAAGGGAACTTGATACCTGGCCTTCCCGCTAATCGTTTTTTTACGCAACTCCGGATAAAAACTTTGCCGGTTCACCGGTATTTATATATTTGACTAACAAAACAGCCGCATTCGTTTCGATATGTTTTTCTTTAATAATTATTTTTATTTCATCACTATCATTCTGCAGGCCATTTGCGTTATTCATTGTATCAGAAGAGGCCGCCAGAATAGTTGGATTCTGATCATTATTTTTCTACCCATCATTGGATGCATTGCCTATATTTTCACGGAAATGTCTGCCGGACGCGAACTACAAAACCTGCAATCAGGTGTAGGGAGCGTTTTAAATCCGGGTGGAAGTATACGAAAACTTGAAAAAAACCTGAAGTTTTCTGATACATTCAACAACAGGGTAGCATTGGCTGATGCCTACCTCGCTTCCGGCCATACAGAAAAAGCCATTGATTTATACGAATCGAGCCTTACCGGTAACTTTACAGAGAATGAACATGTTTTAAGCCAGCTTGTCATAGCGTATTATAAAACCAAACGATACGCTGATATTATTCCTGTAGCACAAAAAATATATAATCTTCCACAGTTCGCCCGATCAACCGCTCATATTTATTATGCAATGGCGCTGGAAAAAACTGGCAATATTGAATCAGCAGAGAAAGAATTTATTAAAATGAAATCAAAGTTTTCAAACTTTGAGCCGCGTTATCAATATGCCTTACTGCTGGTAAGGACTGGAAGAAAAGACGAAGCAAGGCAATTACTTACAGAAATGACAAGCGAAGCAGCACATCTTAGTCCGAGAGAAAGAAGAAGCAACAGCAATTGGCTGGCATTGGCAAAAGAAGAATTAAAAAAACTCCAGGGTTAAAACAAGCTAACTGACCAACTACGCTCAAACGCATCACCTGCATCAAGTTTATTAATGCCTTCCTTATTTTTCAGTTGCTGATCAGTTGATACACTGTCTGCTATTCCACACCATGGTTCAATACAAACGAAATCCGCATTTTTAGCCGCCCAGATTCCTAAAAAAGGAAAACCGGTATAATCAAACAAAAGTCCGTGCGATGTAGCAGATGATTTCAGGGAAACTTTTGATGATTTTAAATTCTTAAATACAAGCGCATCCTGCAAAAACAATTCCTTCGATAACGGTATCCGATCAGTGTTTTCCAGGAGCGATACCGGTTTTGTCTCAATCAATCCATCTTTTGAAATTGGCCACCGGCCAGTAGTTTCTTTTTTTTCAAATTGAAGATAATAATCAGTATATTCTGTACCCTCAACAAACGGAACCTTAAACGCCGGATGTCCCCCAACAGAAAAAAGCAACTTAGTATTACCGGTATTCAATACTTTATATGTAACAGACAATGTATTATTTATTACTTCATAAGTTATATCAAACCTGAAATGAAAAGGATAATTTTTCAGTGTTGATTCATCAGTTACCAAAGTAAATGTAACTGATGCTGCTGTTTGTGCTGTTACAGTAAATTCTTTTTCACGTGCAAATCCATGACGCCCGAGCTTATAAGCCTTTCCTTCATAATAATAAGTATCGTTTTTCAACGTCCCTACTATTGGGAATAAAACAGGAGATGTTTTGGCCCAGAAGGCGGGATCTGCATTCCACATATATTCCAGCCCGGTACTCTTACTCACAATGCTTTTTAACTCAGCTCCTCTTTTTATAATATTTACTTCAAGAATTTCATTTGAAATAACCGGCATAACACTCTTGACTTTATTTAAAAGATTATAATGGATTTATTTATGTGTAAAGCTATCTATTAATTGCATCACTTTCAAACCATCATCCACACTGCAGGGATTCGGGCCCTTGCCAAGGAAATATTGTGTTACTTTTTCAATCATCGGTTGCTGCACATGTTGCAAAGAGTCAAACACTAACATTTCTGTATTATTGTTTATTACAATGGCAATACCCTGGTTCTCAAAAATGCTGAAATATATCTTTCCTTTCTCACCGGTTATAATACATATATCCTTTTCGTCGGCTGCTGCAACATTAAAACACCAGGTACCATCAAATACTACTCCGTTTTTAAATAAAATATTCCCTGTTACAATATCATCAGCTGTATATGCACCGGCCTGGTTGGTTGATAATCCCTGCGATTTTTCAATCTCTCCAAAAAAATAATACATCAAATCCAACTGATGCGGTGCCAGGTCATGAAACAAGCCGCCGCCGGATAAAGCTGCGTC
>JAEUVI010000123.1 GCA_016787105.1 Chitinophagaceae bacterium
TTGGTGTCATTTTGAGGAAGTCCTTGAAGTGCCGGTTGAAGTTAGAAAGGTTATTGAAGCCGCAATCGTAACATATATTTGCAATACTTTTTTTATTTTCTATCAGTAATTTACAAGCATATCCTAATCTCACCTCTAGCAGAAACTGCCAGTAAGACTTCATCGTCCTGGTTTTAAAGTACCGGCAAAAAGAATGTGGACTGATGTTTACGGCAGCTGCCACTTTTTTTATGGAAATATGTTTTTGAAAATTATTAAAGGTATACGCATAAACAAGGTTGATACGATCCATATCCGCCACGTCATATTCTTTTGCATAACCGGCAGTAGATAGAAAACTATAATCTTTAGAAACGGCTATGATCTGCAGCATTTCAAGCAATAGCGATATGCGGATCGCATCAGTGGCTTTCAGCACATCCTCCATTTTGCGAATGATAATGCGGTTTGTTTTGCCAGTTATCCGGAGACCCCGTTTGGATTCCTGTAATAGTTTTCTTACAGACTGCAATTCAGGTAACCGCAGGAACTCTGAACCCCAAAACTCTTCATTAAAATGAATAGCAATCGCTTCTATATGTAATCCAGGTATTCCTTTGAAATAAATATCTTCACTCCGCCATACATGCGGCAGGGCCGATCCGAGTAGTATTAAATCACCATCTTCAAATTTTTCCATACTGTTGCCTACCAGCCGGAGCCCCTTTCCTTTACGGATATAAGCCAGCTCTACTTCTGGATGATAATGCCAGTGATTGTACAGGTACGGGTAAATATCTTCTTTGATACTAAAAGAAGAATTATAGCCGGTATCTATTTTTCGGAGAATGGGTTTCATTTATTATAAAAGAAGATGCCAATATAGTATTATTCTGCTGGTATGTAAGATCGTTTTATGCTACAAAACTCAACTATTGAAACCTGCAGGTAATCCAGGTATATAATTAACAACCATCAGTCAAATATTCTGTTCCAATAAATACCGCCTTAAGCAATTTACTATTCCGGTTCAGCACAGTTAAACGTATTAATTTTATATATTCCCTTTTACAAAACAGATTGTAGCCGATGGAAAAATCTTCTATTGTAGTTATCGGAAGTTCTAATACGGATATGGTTGTAAAAGCTTCTCATTTGCCGGTACCGGGCGAAACAATAATAGGTGGTAATTTTTTTATGAACGCGGGAGGAAAAGGAGCTAACCAGGCTGTAGCTGCAGCAAGACTCGGAGGCAGCATCTGTTTTATAGCAAAAGTGGGGAATGATATTTTTGGAATGCAGGCAACGGAATCTTTTAAGCAGGAAGGTATTGACACTTCGGCGGTAATGGTTGATACAAATCTACCTTCGGGTGTAGCGCTTATAACAGTAGATGACAAAGCGGAAAACTGTATTGTAGTAGCTCCAGGCGCCAATGCTGCGCTTTCTGTTTCAGATTTAAATAAATACAAAAGTATCATTGAGTCCGCAACGATTGTATTAATGCAGTTGGAAACACCAGTTGAAGCTATTGCTTATGCCAGCAGCTTAGCCGCAGCAAAAAAAATAAAAGTGGTATTAAATCCTGCTCCAGCCTGTGCTTTGCCGGATGATTTGTTGCGAAATATTTCCATTATTACACCTAATGAAAAGGAAGCGGAGATGCTTACTGGCATTCCTGTTACCGATATTGCATCTGCGGAAAAAGCCGCGACTGTGTTAAAAGAAAAAGGCGTTGAAATAGTAGTAATCACGATGGGTGCAAAAGGTGCGTTGATTTTGAAGGATGATAAGTTCTTGACTGTTGAAACGCCTGTTGTAAAAGCAGTAGATACAACAGCAGCGGGAGATGTATTTAATGGGGCCCTTGTAGTTGCTTTGTCGGAAGGGAAACAAATAAATGAAGCAGTATCATTTGCCTGCAGGGCAGCATCTATTTCTGTAACGAGATTTGGGGCACAGGCATCGGCGCCTTACCGAAAAGAATTAGAGGCTTAAAGTTTCGTATCTGATATTATAATGCGAAACCCACAAAAGTTGAATCGCTTAATTTTTTCAAAGATAAATTATGAAGAAAGCCAGTTTTGTTTTTTTAGCGCTTTGTTTTTTTCTCTCTTGTTTTTCACAGGCAAGAAATATCCAGATAAGTAAAAGCAAATTGCAGGACAAGATAAAAGGAGGCTGGGCCGGGCAGACAATCGGTGTTACGTTTGGCGGGCCTTATGAGTTTCGCTTCCAGGGTACATTCATCGGCGACTACCAGCCATTGAAATGGTATGACGGGTATCTCAAAAATACAATGATCAATAACCCTGGGTTATATGATGATCTGTATATGGATCTTACGTTTGTTGATGTGTTTGAAAAATATGGATTGGATGCACCGCTGGATTCATTTGCGAATGCCTATGCAAATGCGGGTTATATGCTTTGGCACGCTAACCAGGCGGGACGCTACAATATATTGCATGGCATTAAAGCTCCTGCAAGTGGTCATTGGAAAAATAACCCACATGCGGATTGTATCGATTACCAGATAGAAAGTGATTTTGCCGGATTGATGAGTCCTGGTATGCCGAACACTGCTTCACAAATCAGTGATAAGATTGGCCATATCATGAACTATGGAGATGGATGGTATGGAGGCGTATATGTTGGTGCGATGTATGCGCTGGCATTTACATCAAGCGATATTAATTATATTGTAAACAATGCATTGAAAACTATTCCTGCAAAAAGTTATTTCTACCAATGTATCAGCGATGTTATCAGGTGGCATAAGCAATACCCTGGCGACTGGAAGCAAACCTGGCTGGAAGTACAGAAGAAGTGGGCCAATGATATTGGTTGCCCGGAAGGTGTATTTGTTCCGTTTAACATTGATGCTA
>JAEUVI010000171.1 GCA_016787105.1 Chitinophagaceae bacterium
CCTGGTTCTTGTAAGCTCATTATTTTCTATAAGCGGATTATGCTGCTCCTGCTTGGTATACGAATAGTTCAAGTCAACATTTTCAATATCCCATGGCATTGGCTTCTTTGTGCCTGTTCGTATTTTTTTAACGCTGGTAAAGTTTACCGTCTTGATAGTGATTACATCTATTGCATCGTTTTTAATAGAATCTCTTTTCTGTTTGGATGGTGCGTCATCAAGTTTCTGTTTCAATGTTATGTCCAAATCATATGGATCATACTCAGGCGTACTTGTAGTTTTGCTGATACCAGCATACACAGGAATCTGCAATGCCCAATTCTTTGGCGTTAGTTTTCCCAGATCGAGATTGGTGGATATATCAAACTGTTTATAATCTTCCCTGCTTCGTTCATTTACACGCTGCTCAATTGATCCAAATCCACGGCTTTTCATATTTGCAGAAACGGTAACGCTTCCCAAATCGGCCAGTGCTACATCTACCCTGCCAGTTGCGGCCCAACCGCCTTTTTCGTCAATACGGGACAAGCGAAGTTCATTAAACCATACTTCAGTACACACATTTGTGTTTCTCCTGTTCTGTACACCCATCAGCATACCTCTTACTTCACCGAGATTGGGGTTCCCTATAATAGCATAGGTTCTTCCATCAGCCATTTTTTCACTGTAATACTGGGAAGGAGTAACTCCTGCATTGTTTCTTCTTGATTTCAGTTTGGTCAATTCCACCAGGTCGAAATCAAGATTGTTTTCGGTTGGCCATATTTCAAGAGAGTCGGTAGCGCCAAAACGTGTAGTCTTAAGAGGGATTTTTATTTCATAATAGTTGCCCGAAAAATCGTTACCGATCCTGACTACACCATCCAGATCGCCGTATGCGATTTCATTTACATCCCCTATTTTTTCCGCATGAATGAACATTGACAATCTTCCATACTGGCGAAGGTCAAGGTTCATTGTTTTAAAAACACCTCTTGCAGCATTTGGCTGTAAATCGCACAACTGCACGCTCAATGATTGTTCATTCAATAATAACTGCACGTTATTATTGCTCAACTGCTGCTGCCTTTCAATGCCCGGTGGTACGCGGTAAGGAATTGGCTGGCGCTTATCATTCTCCTCCAGGTTCACAGCAAGAGTATTGAATGTAGTAGGATCATTTGCAGGCAATGGTTTATAATTACCTGTTGTATCTAATTCATAAGAAAATTTACGCCATTGGTTTCTTACCAGTTCAAGTTTTCCAAAACGGCAAACAACCGTATCGGCGAAACCGGTAAGAAACATCCTAATAAAACGGATAGATTTAAAATCGGGAATATTACCCACTTTCGATTGAAACTGATCAATTGGTATACGGAAGAGGTACCATTTTTCTCTCCGGGTTTCACCAGCCACCGTTTTTATATCCACTTCGCGAACGTCTGTAATAAAGTTTGTTCCTGCTACCATGTTTGGTTTTATATCCACACGGTATTGAAAATATTCTTCCAGTTCATTCATTGTATTATCCCGATTCAGCTCTTCCTGGTCGGGATACAATGTGAAGGCATTGGTAAACTGATCATTTGCACCAGCTACCGGAGAGTTACCATGCGGGTTATTGATTTGCTTGTAACGCTGCAGTATACCCGCATTCTGCTGATCGTAAGAAGCATCACGATAAGGCTTAAAATTATCTCCCGACGGATCAGCTTTTGCCTGCTGTACAATTGGTGAATTGTCACCGAAATTCGCTGTAAGGGTGTTAATATAATTAAGAAACTTAGTTCTTTCATCTGAGTCAGTCAAACCATCAAAACCCACGTCCTGGTATTCCCGGTCTGCAGGATCGTTACTGAATGCATTGGTTACCTGTATTGGGTTGGATGGCACCCTACCCCATACTGAAGTGTTATCAACTGTTGCATTAATCTTTGGAGTAGGCAAACCATTTTCATACTCACGTTTACCATCACGCAAAACATCTTCAGAAATATTACCAAGGTTAAAATACAAAGAACCGCCAGTACTTGCATCTTTTCTTAAATACGGATCAAGTAACCAGAAGTCAATGTATTCAATGTTTCCTGTTTCAAAATCTGTTTGATCAATATTACGCATGATACCACCCCATGCCTTGGTCGGGTTTTTAAGAAATCCATTCGCATCTACTTGCGAAGTGGCTGTCTGAAAATTATACGGGCCTCTTTCGTTGGGATAAAAAGCCATATCGAAAGTTGTCAATAAACCTTGCCCGAAATCAGTAGTACGTTGCGGAAAAATTTCACGTTGAAAAACCTGTCTTGTTTCTGGCTTGGATAATTCTTCTACATTTTTAATCGGGTTATTCGGGTTTCTTGGTTCCTGTAAAACAGACTCAATATTATACCATGCCAATTTTCCCCTGTTATAGCCATAAGCCTGGTCATTCACAAGATCTGCTTCAGGAAATAAAACAGCCCCGTTTTGATCTGTAGCTTTTTGAGGCGCTGAAGCGAGTGTCCAGCTTATTAATGGAAAACGTAAATCAATACTGCTGCGTGTACCTTCAAAGTCATCAACATATATTACGCCATTGTTTCCTTTACCGATTTGCGGCGCATGGCCGGGATCCAATACTGCTGCTTCACCATAAGCAGTAATACTTGACATGGCTTTGGTAGAGTAAAAAGGTAATCTATCCAACCATCTTGACAAACGCGGCACATCGCTGCGATAGTCAAAGTCAAAGCCATACATTGTATTCTTTATTGGGTCATCACCATAGCTTTGTTTTGTAAAAAATGGCCGCTCGCCTAATCTTACCATTGTAGCTCCTAATGACAACTTCTTACTCGCCAGGTAATCCAATCGCAGCGCCATATAGTTACGGCTCTGCATACCGAAAGTGGCATTGTTCTCGTACTGTACATTTACAGGTATACCGGAATTGATTACAGCCTGGTTAATGATATGCAGTGTACCAAGATCATAATTTATTTCGTAATCAATATTTTCTTTCAATACCTGTCCGCCTGCAGTTACAGTTACAGATCCTTTTGGAATGTTATATCCCAACTGGTAATCGGCATTTACAGTTGATTTCGATTTTCCGACAAACTGGAAACGATCAAGGTTTGCATAAGTCTGCGCAATTG
>JAEUVI010000239.1 GCA_016787105.1 Chitinophagaceae bacterium
AGATCGAAATTGTAAAACTTAAGATCCTCAGGTGTTATTTTAAAAGTAATAGTCTTTGTTTCACCAGCCTTGAATTCAGTTTTCTGAAAACCTTTCAGTTCCTTGACAGGCCTTGTACTGCTGCCTGCAATATCGCGGATATACAATTGAACGGTTTCCTTTCCGTCTTTGTTTCCGGTATTTGTAACCGTTATACTCGCCGTCAATGTTTGATTGCCTTTGAGTGAATGGCTGCTTAATGTTATATCACTATAGTTAAAAGAAGTATAGCTTAACCCATACCCGAAAGGATATAATGGTTCATTGCTTACATCGAGATAATTGGAACGAAACTTCTGAAACCATTGTCCTGCTGGTAAAGGGCGACCGGTATTTTTATGATTATAATAAAGAGGTACCTGACCCACATTTTGCGGAAATGTCATACTGAGTTTTCCGGATGGATTAATATCTCCAAATAAAACATCGGCTATTGCGCTCCCTGCTTCTGAACCGCCAAACCAAACATTCAATATAGCAGGTACATTTTGTTGCTCCCATGTCAATGCAAGCGGACGACCGGTAAATAAAACCAGCACGACAGGCTTGCCGGTTTTTAATAATGCTTTCAATAATTCTTTTTGTATCGCGGGAATTTCAATATCAGTGCGACTACTGCTTTCCCCGGTCATTTCAGCCGATTCACCCAACGCTGCGACAATCACATCTGATTGGTTAGCTACTGCTAATGCTTCAGCTAATATTTCAGCGGATGTGCGACTATCACGATGCAAAGTTTTTCCAAACATCGTTGCCCTTTCTTCAAATGCAGCGTCTTCGCTGAGATTACATCCTTTTGCATACAGAATTTTTGCATCGTTGCCAACAGCTTCTTTCAATCCCGTAATTACGGATACTGATTTTGAAAAATCCGCAGCTACACTCCATGTTCCCGTCATATTTTCTGTAGCATCTGCCAATGGACCAATCAATGCGATAGTACCGGATTTTTTTAGCGGTAAAACACTTGCCCCTCCCGGAAGAGGATCATTTTTAAACAACACAAAACTTTCCGCAGCTATCTTTCTTGCTATTTTGCGATTAGCATCTGTAAAAATTTCAGTCGCTGCTCTTTTCTCATCACAGTATTTATAAGGATCATCAAACAAACCGAGTTTATATTTCGCTTCAAGTATTCTTCTGCAGGCAGCATCAATTTGTTGAATTGTTACTTTCCCTTCCTTCAATGATTTACCCAACGTAGTTAATAATCCCTCTCCTACCATATCCATATCTATACCTGCCGCCAACGCCCTCGCGGAAACAGTTTGTAAATCACCGATACCGTGATCAACCATTTCATTAATGCCCGTATAATCTGTTACTAAAAATCCTTTAAATCCCCATTGCTTCCTCAACACATCTGTAAGCAGCCATTTGTTAGCAGTGGCAGGCACGCCATCTATTTCATTAAATGATGCCATTACAGTACCAACACCTGCATCTACGGCAGCTTTATAAGGTGGCAGGTATTCATTGTACATGCGCACACGGCTCATGTCAACAGTATTGTAATCACGGCCAGCTTCACCTGCTCCGTATAATGCATAGTGTTTTACACAAGCCATGATTGTGTTGTTCTTTGTCAAATCATTTCCCTGGTATCCTCTTACCATCGCTTTTGCAATCTGCGATCCCAGGTACGCATCTTCACCATTGCCTTCAGAAACCCTGCCCCAGCGCGGATCGCGGGATACATCTACCATGGGCGAAAAAGTCCAGCAGATACCATCGGCACTTGCTTCTGTTGCTGCTATTCTTGCACTTTGTTCTATAGCCTGCATATCCCAATTACACGACAACCCCAATGGAATAGGAAATACAGTCTGGTACCCATGAATTACATCCATACCAAACAGTAACGGGATTTTTAAACGGCTTTTCTCAACAGCAAGTTTTTGTACTTCTTTAATCTTAGCAACTGTCTTTATATTGAATAAACCTCCTACTTTGCCTTGCTCAATCTTCTTAGCAATATCTGAGCTGCCCGCCTGCCCGGTTACAATATCACCTGCACCCGGAAGGTTAAGTTGTCCCAGTTTTTCATCAAGCGTCATCTTTTTCATCAATGCGTCGATGAAGGTTTTCATCTTCAAATTTTCTGCGCTGGTTTGCGCATTCACATTGATAACAATGACGACTAAAGCAAAAAAGACAAGTTTCTTCATGGCAATCTTTATTCTTTAATTAAAAATGGTTGTATTTCTTTTTGCCAGATGGCGTAGCCTTTTTTATTCATATGCAATTTATCATCCAGAAAAATGTCATCCATTGGCTTTCCATCGCTGTTCAGCATTTTGCTGTATACGTCTATAAAAGCCGAATGCTTTTTCTTTTTTAAAAAATCTTTTATCATATTGTTTCCGGCAATCATTTTTGGAAAAAACTTTTGCCGGCTCGGGCTTGGTTTCATAGAAATGTAAGCAATAGGTATGTTCTTGAATTGATTTCTGATCATTGCATACAAAATCTTAAACCTTTCAAACACATCCCGGGCTGTTATTGAATCCGAGCTTGCCAAATCATTTTCACCGCAATAGATCACAACCTGCTTCGGTTTATAGGGATAAATCACCTCATTTGCATAGCGGATAACATCAGGCAAAGTAGAACCACCAAACCCCCTGTTAATAATTGTGTACCCGGGAAAATAATCCTGCACATCTTTCCACATGGTAAATGAAGAACTACCTACAAATAGAATAGCATTTGCTGGCGGTGCCTGCACACTATCCTTTTGCTTGAAAGACTGGATATCGTTCCAAAAAGGATATGGTTCCTGCTGGGCATTACTTGTAATAACAATTATTGCCGCAAAAAATAAAAAGACAATCTTTTTCAGTACTGACATACGATTAAATTATTTTATACTTCATATCTAAAGATACGGAGCAGATAAATCCAATTTCTTCAATCCGTTTTTAATCTCCGGTATAGACATAAACAAATTCCATAACAGGCCCGATCTGTAATTTTCGATCATAACAACTATTGGCCCCTGATCTATTG
>JAEUVI010000256.1 GCA_016787105.1 Chitinophagaceae bacterium
TAGGCCGGACGAAGAATTAGGATTGGTCAAACGGCTGTATTTCAACCAGCTTCCGTTTTTCAAGAGTAACCAGGAAACGGTGAAAAGAGCGATGATTTTTGAAGATAATGCAAACTATCAACTGGCATACAAGACCGGCTGGGGATCAACAGATTCATCTGAAAAGAGAAATATAGGGTGGGTTGTTGGCTGGATTGAAGAAAACAAACATCCTTATTTTTTTGTGCTTAACCTTGAGTCTTCGGATTCCAATTTTGATATGCGAACAATGCGGATGAAAATTCTGAAAGATATTTTAAAGCAGAAGGGCTTTATGGAAGGAAAGATGTAGTTAGCATAATATTTGATTGTCTTAGTACCTTATAATTCTATAAAAATTTGTCGTACCAGTTTGAACATAAATTTTTCTTTTGGCTCCTGGTGGCTATACCTTTTTTTGTTTTGCTTTTCATTTTGTTATTAAGATGGAAAAGGAAGACAATTAAACGGATTGGTGATGCAAGGCTTGTCAACGAATTGATTAAAAGTTTTTCTCCACGATTATTTACTTCCAAATTTGTTTTGCTTTCGCTTGCATTTGGTGCAGGAGTAGTAGGCGTTACCAATCTGCGTAAACCCGGTGGCGCTGATAGCGTGATGCGAACAGGTATTGATGTAGTGATAGCATTGGATGTAAGTAAGAGTATGCTCGCTGTTGACCTGGAGCCAAACCGGCTGGAACGTGCAAAGCAAATGGTATCAAAATTGATGGATGAAATGCCGGATGATCGTATCGGCCTGGTACTGTTTGCAGGAAGAGCGTATTTGCAAATGCCTTTGACAAATGATCACGGAGCGGCAAAATTATTCGTAAGCGCAGCAAGTCCCGATGCAATAACAACGCAGGGCACTGTTATTGCCGATGCATTGGACATGAGTAATAAGGCGTTTAATCCTAAAGAGCGGAGGTTTAAATCAGTAGTGTTGATTTCTGATGGAGAAGATCATGATATCAATGCCGTAAATAAAGCGGAAGAGCTTGCCGCATTGGGTGTAATGATTAACACCGTTGGTGTTGGCTCACCGGAAGGCTCACAGATTATAGAACCATCTACCGGGGAACCAAAGAAAGATGCTACAGGAAATGTGGTGATATCAAAGTTGGATGAAAACGAATTGAAAGTTATATCGGAGAAAACAAATGGTACCTATGTGCGATTGCAAAGCAGTGATGATGCAGTAGCGGCGATTAAAAAACAGCTATCGCAGATTGATAAGAAAGCATATGGTGATGTATCGCTGATGAATTTTAAAACCTATTATTTCTGGTTTGCAGGGTTTATGTTTTTATTGTTATTTATTGAAAGCTTGCTGCCGGAAAGAAAGAAAAAAATCAATGAAGAGAAAGCATAATATACTTTTTGTAATGGCGGTTTTGTTTGCTGCGCAATGTATTTCGCAGGAAACAAAACAATTGCTGCGTTCGGCAAATGAATTATACAAAGGCCAGCAGTATGAGCAGGCGGAAGTAGCTTATGATAAAGTATTGGAAAAAGAACGACAGAACACAACAGCAAAGTTTAATCTCGCCAACACATACTACCGTAGGAGTAAAAAAGACGATGCAGTGAAAGCATTTGATTTACTTACAAGTGACGGGAGGGAACCCGAATTGCGCCAAAAATCTTTTTACAACAAAGGGGTCGTATTAAGTAAACAGGAAAAACTGGAAGAGGGCATTGCTGCCTATAAAGATGCACTACGTTTAAACCCTAATGATACAGCTGCAAGGGAAAACCTGCAGAAAGCAATGCTTGAACTAAAGAAAAAACAACCTCCTCCCAAAGAAGAACCCAAAAAGAAGCCTGAACCCAAAAAACAAAACCAGGAGCAGAAGCAATCCAAGATGAACCAGAAAGAAGCTGAGCAGCGGCTGAAGATGATGGAGCAAAAAGAAAAGCAGGTGCTTGAAAGGATGCAGTCTGAAAAATCAAAGTCTTCGGGTACCGTTGCTAAAGACTGGTAGCAGTAGCGGACATTAATCAATCTACAACTGCTTATAGTATACTCCTTTTTCTTCGTTAATTTTGCCCTTCGCTATTGCTGGTAACAAACCAGAGATAAGTGTATTGACTTTATGCAAATTTACTCCGAATCACTAACAACCTATAAGCGCCTAAAAACAAAAGAAGTAAAAATCGGTGATTTACTGCTGGGCAATTTTCATCCCATCCGTGTACAGACGATGACTACAACTGATACGATGGATACCATTGCAACTGTTGAGCAAAGTATCCGTTGTATTCAGGCGGGCGCCGAACTAGTCCGTATAACGGCACCGTCAAAAAAAGAAGCGGAAAATTTACTGAACATAAAAAATGAATTGAAGAAGAGAGGCTACACAACGCCACTTGTTGCTGATATTCATTTCACACCCAATGCTGCTGAAATAGCAGCACGTATTGTAGAAAAAGTAAGGGTGAACCCCGGTAATTATATCGATAAGAAAAAATTTGAA
>JAEUVI010000290.1 GCA_016787105.1 Chitinophagaceae bacterium
TTTATACCGCCAGTTACGATGGAAAGTTTAAAAACAATGCTATTGGAGGCACTATTGGCTTTTATTTATCCAAAACCAGGGAAGCAAAAATCCGGGATCGTGATAGCGATGGTATACCTGATAAGGATGATCAGTGCCCGACAGAAGCAGGCAACTCGAATACAAATGGCTGCCCAGACAGAGATGGCGATGGTATTGCAGATAAAAATGATAAATGCCCCGATGTAGCCGGCTTGTTCGACAATAATGGCTGTCCTCCGCCCGACAAAGATGGAGATGGAGTTCCGGATAATGCAGACAAATGCCCCGATACACCTGGTCTCCAGATTTACGAAGGATGCCCCATTCCCGATAAAGATGATGATGGTGTAAATGATTTTGAAGACCGTTGCCCAACTATTCCAGGTCCGGCATCCAACAAAGGTTGCCCGATATCAGATGCAGATAAAGATGGCATACCTGATAAAGCAGACAAATGCCCCAATATTCCAGGGCTTGCAAAATTTGATGGATGCCCGATACCTGATACAGATGGTGACGGATTAAATGACGAAGAAGATAAATGCCCCGCCCTGAAAGGCCCACAAGATAATGGAGGTTGCCCTGTGGTGGCAAAGGATATTACAGAGAAATTGATTAGTACGGCCCAACAGATAAAGTTTGTGGCTCAGAAGGCTGACCTGCAGTCTTCATCATATAAAATATTAGACCAGGTTGCCAAATTACTGAAGCAAAACCCATCTCTTTCACTGGTAATAGAAAACTACACAAACGTGTTGAAAACAAATGAGGAAAATCAGAAGCTTGCGGTAGAAAGAGCAAATAATATAATGGCGTATATTGGTATTCAGGGTATTGATTGGAGCCGGATGAAAGCCAATGGCTATGCTACAGAAGCATTAGGTATACCTGAAAATGGCAAAAATCCCGGCAATAGAACCGAATTTAAAATAGGAAACTAATTGATTGTCAATAGCTTTAAAACTATTGACAATTATATTTTTGAAATAAAATAATCAATAACCCGTTATCAGGAGGAATATCCTAAAAATCAATTTATAACCTAATGAAAAAACAGGGACTTTTTCTTTTAACAGTGCTTATTCTTTCCTACACTGTTTCTACCGCGCAGATAAGAGTAGGCATCCTGGGTGGCCCTCAATCCTCGTCAGTCAATGAGTCAAATAATCTTCCTACATGGAATGATTTCAAGAATAATTTCAAACCCCGCCTTGGTGTTCATATGGGATTTCTGGCTGATATTCCCTTTTCACCAACATCCAAGTTATACTTTCAGCCAGGCGTACAGTATACAACCAAAGGAAGAAAATATAATCAATCATTTGACACAACAGGTGGCGGACTTATCTCTCACCTGGATTCTACACAGTTTGTAAATTACATTGAGGCACCTCTCAACCTTGTTTTAAAACTTCCGCTGGGCAAAAAAGTAAAATTCATTATTGGCGCAGGCCCATACGTATCATTCTTCTTTAATGGTAAAGAGTCGTATGAGTATTTGTTCACTAATGGTGATTTCGCAAGTGATGAATTAAAAGATCTTCCGGTAGGCAAAGGGCCCGGCAAATACCGCACTTTTGATTTTGGTGTGAATGGACTCGCCGGTTTTGAAATAGGCAGGGTTTTTCTTACGGCTAACTACAGTCGAGGAATAAGCAGTTTTTACGAACCTGCTTATTACACAGGAACAACAAAACATCAGGTCATCGGTGGTACACTCGGAGTATTCATTGGCAAACAGCCCAAAGCAGAACCTGTTGTAAAGGATAAAGACAAAGACGGAGTTCCTGATAAAGAGGACGAATGTCC
>JAEUVI010000359.1 GCA_016787105.1 Chitinophagaceae bacterium
TTTCAACAGTGCCATTAACAGGGAGCCTTACCTACAACTGGTCTACCGGAGAAGGTGGTTCAAATGCAGTTACATTAACACGCGGAGGTCAGTATTGGGTGCAGGTATCTGATGGTACCTGTTCTAAAACAGATACAGTAACGGTTCTTTTCAACTCATTTATTTTATCACCAATCGTAGAGGATGTAAAACTGTGTAAAGGAGGCGCTCCTGAAACTATTAAGGCACAGGGCCAGAACTTGCTTTGGTACTCGGGTCCGGTAGGAGGTACCGGTTCTATTACACCGCCTGTTCAGTCAACAGCAGATACTGGACGATGGGAATATTGGGTTTCCCAAACCATACGCGGGTGCGAAACACCGAGAGCTCAGGTGAATACAAGGGTAATTGATATACCCTATTTCGAATTGGGCGAACCCTTTATCATTCCTTGCGATGCTTCAGGAATTGTTTTGCAGGTAATCCCGGAAGAAGGAACGGATTACCTATGGAGTAATGGTGGTACCAATCGTTCAATGCTTGTAACCGGAAGAGGTAAGTATTCATTATATGCGGAAAATATGTGTGGCAGTTTTCGAGATACAGTACAGGCAGTGGAATGCAAAGACCGCTGTGTGCAATTTCCAACCGGTTTCACGCCAAATGGCGACGGAAAAAACGATTTATTCAGGGCTTCTGCTTTTTGCCCTGTTCCTTCATATCGTCTTATCGTTTTTAATCGTAACGGTGAAAAGGTATTCGAAACATCAAACCCTGCGGATGGGTGGGACGGCTCTTACAAAGGGAAAAAAGCCCCAATGGGAGCTTATGTATTTTACAGTGAATATTTTGACTTTGTACTCAAGCGAAGCCTTACTGATAAAGGAACAGTAATGCTTATAAAATAAAAAAGCCCCGTTTTCCGGGGCCACACTTACTTTATTTTTTAAAAAAATTAATCCCAACCTTTTTTCGCTACTCCTGCTTCAATAGCTGCTAATGCTTTTGCCTCATTTACAAGTGTAGTAAGCTTATTTCCTTTCCCATCATTTCCCTGTACCATATAAGCCCCTTTAGCTGTTTTCTTGATTACTGCATCCTGGATAGGTACTCCCTTTTCTTTCGTTTTTACATTGTAAGCCGTCAGTGTTATGTCTGCCATGATTCCTGGTTTTGTAGTTAGTAAAGGCCAAATTTACGGCATTTGCCCCTTTTTGGCCTTTAAAGTTGTCGTTTGAATGTGGAAAAGAACCTGATTTACTGCGTAGTATATTCTGAATCAGCAATTAAGAACGCATGTTAAAAATTGACTCCTGACCTGGGAATAGGCCCTGTTTTAGATGAAGTATGTCAGATGTAAACACTGTGATTTTTAGGCGACCTTTCTATACGATTCTGAGAAAAGAAACCGGGAGCCTGTGCAACTAGCACCAAACTGGCAGGCGTTACCAATAAGAAGAGAGGATTTTTATATGTATACATTGAGAAAACAAGAAACTACTCTATTGTTTTCTCAATGCTGCGGTCAAACTAAAACACAATTTATAAACCAGGTAAATGAAAGCAGGGATGATTACACATCCAGCTTTGCATACTTTGCATGGCTTTCGATAAACTCTCTTCTTGGTGCTACTTCGTCACCCATCAGCATACTGAATATGCGATCTGCTTCTGCCGCGCTTTCAATAGTTACCATTTTCAGGGTTCTTGTGTCTGGGTTCATTGTTGTATCCCAAAGCTGGTCTGCATTCATTTCTCCCAAACCTTTATAACGCTGTACGCCTACAGAATCTTCCTTGCCGGCACCGATTCTTTCTACCAATGCTTTTCGCTGTTCTTCATTCCATGCGTACGCCTGTTCTTTTCCTTTCTTCACGAGGTAGAGCGGTGGTTGGGCAATGTATACATAACCCTGCTCCACAAGTTCCGTCATATAGCGATAGATAAATGTAAGTATCAATGTAGCGATGTGGCTACCATCCACATCGGCATCGGTCATAATAATGAGCTTGTGATAACGCAGTTTTGCAAGGTTCAATGCTTTAGGATCGTCAGGAGTACCAACAGTCACACCAAGAGCTGTATACATATTCCGTATCTCCTCATTCTCGTATATCTTATGTTCCATTGCCTTTTCCACATTCAATATTTTTCCGCGAAGCGGAAGAATAGCCTGGAAACTTCTGTCCCTGCCTTGCTTTGCAGTACCACCGGCGCTATCGCCCTCAACGAGGAATAGTTCGCAACGCTCCGGATCCCGATCTGAGCAGTCAGCAAGTTTTCCTGGCAAGCCACCGCCGCTTAGTACACTTTTGCGCTGTACCAGTTCTCTTGCTTTACGTGCCGCTGCACGAGCCTGTGCAGCGAGAATTACTTTATTGATAATGTTCTTTGCATCACGGGGATTTTCTTCCAGATAAGCAACAAGCACTTTTGATACAGTAGTATTCACAACGCCCATCACATCGCTATTGCCGAGCTTGGTTTTTGTTTGTCCTTCAAACTGTGGTTCGGGAACTTTTACGGAAATAATAGCGCTCAGTCCTTCGCGGAAGTCATCTCCTTCTATCTGCACTTTTGCTTTTTCAAAGAGACCTTCCTTATCGCCATAATGCTTGAATACGGTTGTAAGCGCCCTGCGGAAACCAGCTACGTGTGTACCACCTTCAATGGTATTGATATTATTTACATATGAGTAAATGTGCTCACTGTAAGAATCATTATAGCACATAGCCACTTCTACAGCTACATTCGAAGCATCGTCACGTCCATCTACGTACAATACTTTTGGGATAAGCTGGTTACGCCCCGCATTTTTATCCAGCATTTCTACAAACTCAACAATACCGCCTTCGCTGTAAAATGTTTTCGAGTAGGTGGTTCCCGTTTCTTCTTCCTTTTCACGGAGATCATTGAGTATGATGCGTACGCCTTTATTTAAAAAAGAAAGCTCACGCAAACGGCCTTCAAGAATATCTTTTTTATAAAGTGTTGTGGTAAAAATGGTATCATCTGGCCAGAAATGAACCCTTGTACCTGTGGTATCGCTTACACCTATTTCACGAACCTGGTATTGTGGTATACCAATTTTGTATTCCTGTTCAAATATTTTCCCTTCCCGGTTTACTACTACGTGCAGCTTTGTACTTAATGCGTTTACACAACTCACACCCACACCATGCAATCCACCGGAAACTTTATAAGTGTCTTTGTCAAACTTACCACCGGCATGCAGCACCGTCATTACTATTTCAAGCGCCGATTTTTTTTTCTTTACTGTTAATACCAGTAGGAATACCGCGTCCATCGTCCTGCACGGAAACGGAATTGTCTTCGTGAATAGTAACAATAATATTTTTACAATAACCCGCTAATGCTTCATCTATTGAATTATCTACCACTTCATACACCAGGTGGTGCAATCCTTTTTCGCTGATATCGCCGATATACATCGCCGGCCTTTTACGCACTGCTTCCAACCCTTCCAAAACCTGTATACTATCTGCACCATAACTATTGCTTGCGGAAGCTATTTTTTCGTTTGTTTCTACGCTCATAAATTCGATTAAATACTATGGATTTTCCGTGTAAAAGTTAAGCGTACAAATGTACGGAAAATAGAGGGGCAAAGCGGCTTTCAGGCGCTCGTAAACGTTGTTTTTTTCAACTATTTTCAGATAGTTTTAAACATGCCTGGAAACAGGTTTTTCCGGTTACAAAACACTTATTTTTTTACAATCTGGGCGACTAAATCTGCCTCGGTAGCTACCTTGTTTCCAACATAAGCGGTTCCTTTCATTTCACATATGCCGCGGCGTATCGGGGCTGATAATTCAAGCTTAAGAATAAGCGTATCGCCCGGCCTTACCATCTGCTTGAATTTGCAATTATCTATTTTGAGGAAATAAGTATCATGTTCACCACCGCCACTCAGGTTAATGGCCAGCATACCGCCACATTGAGCCAGCGCTTCTATCTGCAATACTCCGGGCATTACAGGATTGCCGGGAAAATGCCCCTCGAAAAACCATTCGTTAAAGGTCACATTTTTAATACCGACAATATGAGTGTCACTCAATTCAATTATTTTATCGAGCAATGCAAATGGAAAACGGTGTGGTAATGTTTTTTCTATAAACTGCTGATCATATACCGGGGGCTGATTGGGGTTGTAAACTGGTATCCCTTTCGTGTGCCTGTTTTTTTTTATGTATTGCTTTATTTTTTTAGCAAATTCAACATTACTGCTATGACCCGGACGGTTCGCAATAATATTTGCTTTTATCGGATAGCCAATCAATGAAAGATCGCCAACAATATCCAGAAGCTTGTGACGGGCAGGTTCATTTGGAAAACGCAATTCAAGATTATTCAGGTAGCCTTCACTTTTTACTTCAATCTTATCTTTCTTAAATATCTTTTTTAACCTCGCCATTTCAGCATCATCTACTGGCTTGTCTACGACTACGATAGCATTGTTAATGTCGCCACCTTTAATAAGGTTATTGTCAAGCAGCATTTCCAATTCATGTAAAAAACAAAAAGTGCGGCAAGGTGCTATCTCGTTTTTAAAATCACGTATATGTTTGAGCCCTGCGTGCTGGGTGCCAAGTACAGGGGAATTGAAATCTATCAGTGTCGTAATACTATATTCCGTCGCTGGCATTGCTACCATTTCTACACGCTTAGCTTCATCGTAGAGATATATGTTTTCATCAATTGTATACCATACTTTGGCTGCATCCTGCTCTGTGATACCGGCTTCTTCTATCAATTCCACGAAAGGTTCTGAGCTACCGTCTATAATCGGAATTTCAGGGCCGTTGATTTCAATATGGCAATTATCTACGCCCATGCCCACCAATGCAGCCATTACATGTTCTACAGTGCTGATTTTAGCACCATTACTTTCCAGCGTAGTACCACGGCTGGTGTCGGTAACGAGGTCACAGTCTGCTTTTATCGTTGGTTGATTTGGCAAATCAACGCGCTGAAATTGTATACCATAGCCTGGGTTAGCAGGTTTCAGGATCATATCAACCAATATACCAGTGTGCAGGCCAGTGCCAGAAATATTGGTAGTAGCTTTTAAGGTATGCTGTTTGTCAGGGTTGAATTTGGAAGTCATGCAGATAAATTGATTTTAGGGCTTTTTTTCAAAGCCGGGCAAAGATACAATTCAGCATGATATAATGAGGAAAACACGTAAACTGTGGCCAGGCGACCTGGCGGTACGATCGGTTGCGGTTGTACTAAGCAGCCTTTACCTGGTTAGCAAAGTTCAGCACAATCTTTATGCTGTTGCGCTGGTTAAATTCGAAATTGATTTCACCACCTATTTTCTTTACGAGGGGAGTAACTTTTATCATTTTCCCGGAAATGTATCGGCTGTAATCAGAATTATTATCCTTAACTGATATGGTAGTGTAACTATCCTCCTGGGTTGCTGTTATACGAATACATCCGTCATGGCTTGAATTGATAGTGTTTTCAAGCAATTTGCCAAAAATCAGTGAGACTACATCTTCCTGTGCTTCAAGATAAGTTTCATCTGGTATATCATTAATAATAAAACTGCCCCGGTTGATGGCAGCAGGTAAAGCGCTTTTTACAAGCTGGTTTACCAAAGGACGCAATTCGATTTTAGTTTTCATTTTAATCAGAGCAGTTTTATCGGGTTGTCAGGAATTATTGGTCTTTGAAATGCTACTAAAATAAATTTAAGTATATAGAAGAATTAAACAAGGGTACGTGGCTGAATATTTCTAAAAAATAATTAAGAATAGGCTTGATGTTTTCGTGTTTTGTAATTGTAATGTAAAGAAAGCATAGATTGAAACGAGGAAAAATAGAAGATTAAATAAATATTGTGTAGGATAATAACTACCTATTAGAGTTTTTACTTATAAAAAGTCACGGATAGCTTACAAATAAGATAATAGTTATAACAGGTGATCTCTTGTCAAACTTTTTGTTTGAGATTTTCCTATTATAGCTTCTTATTTATTTTATATGATTACCTGTGGTTATTTAACTGGGTATCTTGGAATAAAAAGAAACAAAATGGCTTTCGAATATATCGTGCAGAAGTTTTATGAAGAGAGAAATACCTTTTTTATAAAGAGCAAAACGATTCATTTACTATTGTCAAGTAGTAAGTCGTTTTTATGAAAGCTTTTTGATTAATTAAATTACTCTTTCTGCAAGCAATTGTTTTACCAGTGCTTCGAGTTCTTTTACTCTTTTTTCCAAATCAGGCAGTTTGCGATTGATAGCCTGGCTGCGTAGCGCAGCAGTATAATCATATGCGGGCGAGCCTGTAACGGCTTTTCCTGGTTCGAGGGATTTGCTAACACCGCTTTGGGCATTTATTTTGGCGCCATCGCCAATTTGCAGGTGGCCTACAATTCCTACCTGGCCTCCTATCATTACACCATTGCCAATTTTTGTACTGCCACTGATGCCCGCCTGTGCTGCGATTACAGTGCTATGACCTATTTCTACATTATGTGCTACCTGTATAAGGTTATCCAGTTTAGCACCTGATTTTATAATTGTAGATCCTATGGTTGCCCTATCGATTGTAGTGTTAGCTCCTATTTCCACATTATCTTCTACAATCACATTGCCGATTTGCGGCACTTTTATAAAACTGCCATCTGGCTGTGGGGCAAAGCCAAATCCATCGCCACCAATAACTGTACCGCT
>JAEUVI010000364.1 GCA_016787105.1 Chitinophagaceae bacterium
AAATTGAATTGCCAAAATCAAATGTGCTGCAGTTTATAACAGCGGATGGTAGTAAAATATCCGCACGCCCTTCGGGAACAGAGCCCAAAATAAAATTCTATTTCTCCGTTAATACCAAATTAAAAAGCGCTTCAGAGTTTGAAAAAACATGGGGCGAATTGGGAGATAAAATAAAAGCGATTATAAAAGATATGAAACTGTAAAGCTGATGTGAGAAGTCGGATGTCGGAAGTACGATGTCAGAAGTATGAGGTTTGTTATAAACTGGCTATTCAAAAATATTAAATAGTTCTGTTTGTAAGTGGTGACTTACATCTGACATCGTACTTCGTACTTCGTACATCTTACACCGTACATAATATCTCTACCTCGCTATCACAATCTTCTTCGTTATTGTCCTGTCATTGAAGTAGGCCCGTACAATGTAAACACCCGGCGCACAATGCTTGAGATCGTAAGTGTATAAATTATTTGCCTGGCCGGAAGGAATAATTGTTTGAGCTACTCTTTGCCCCAGCGATGAGAATATGGCAATTCCTTTCAGGCCTTCCGGTTGCGGGTAAAACTGAACCGTTACATCTCCCGGAGTTGGTACCGGTGTTACCAGGAAGCCTTTGGCTTTCAGGTTAGGGTTTACTGTTACGGTTCGTACATTGATATCATCCAGGAAGATATTGTTTTCGTGTTCGGTTGTATTTTGAAAGGCCAGCATTATTTCTCCCTGCGAAATAAATGAACTGATATTTACAGAATCCTTGCGCCATTCATTAGCAGTTGGGAAAAAATTGGTAGTAACAGGCCCTTGTCTTGTTACCAAATCCGCGCCCCATTTTTTATAAACAGTTGTATAGGTTTTACCACAATCAGTACTTATCAATACCTGCAGCGTATCCCATGTATTGCCCGGGCTGGATGGATTGGTGTATGTTGCCGCAGCAACCTGGAAACTGATGAATGCAGAGTCTGCATTGGAAATATTTACAACCGGTAAGCGCAGGTAATCTTTCTGGCCATTGTTATCATCATTAAAATTGTCTTTATATACAGCACTGTTACCTGTTTTACCAAAGCCTGCTATTTTTTCCCATCCGTAAGCGCCATCTTCATTTACAAGATCCCATCCGTCCGGAGGAAAACGGCTGCCTTCAAAACCTTCAACCAATGGTGCATTGACCGGGGGGAAATACATGATTGCTGTACTGATGGTATCATTTGAAGTATTTAAATCAGTATTTGCATTGGGATTGGATGTGTAGATAGTGAGGGTATGATAACCTTGTGCAGTAGTTATATTTGACAATTTGATATCTGTATTGCCAAGACTTACTACTGAACCTATCCAGTTAGTTGTTATGGCATCAGCGTTATCAATACGTGCAGTAATGGTTAATGAAGTGAGTGTAGAATTTCCGCGGTTAAAAATATTAATGGAAGGGGCAAATGTTGGTTCGCACAAGCGATAAGCAGGTTCATTGATTGTTCTAGGTTGCACATCATAGTCAGGAAGTACAAGTGGCAGGCACCCGTTTGATGTGAGCAGGGAAGGCCTGGATACCGCGATGGTCGCTTCCATTCGTACTACCTGCAGGTTTGTAAACATGACAAGGCAGTTATCCGAAGAATAATCCATGAAATTCTGGTACATGATGCCCGGTGAAGAATTGGAGCAGGCATCAGTTTGTATGCCTGTAGGGCAACCCGTGGTTGGCCCGGATTTTACCGGTGTATCATCAATAAGATCGGTGCCGGTGCAATCTGAGTTGTCGCTGCCGGTTCCCCAGGGATGATATAAATTGAAATAATGTCCCAGTTCGTGAGTTAATGTTTTACCACCATTAAAACCTGTAAGCGATCCTCCCGGCAAACTGCCAAAATCAATCACAACTCCTTGTTCATTGGGCGATCCATCTCCGGGAAAAGTAGCATAACCCAACAAGTCATTCGCAAGGTTACATACCCATATATTGAGATAGTTGTCGGTATTCCATGCATCAGCGCCGCCTGTAGCAGCATGTTTTACGGCTTCACCGTCAAAATTTGAAAAAGAAGATTGTGATGTGCTGTAGCGTACGATACCGGTTGTTGGTTCATTGGCAGGCGTTCGCTTTGCAAGGCAGAATGTAATCTCTGACTTGCCAAAAAAAGGTTTGAAGTGAGAAGGAATTTTTATCGAATCACCATTGGTGCCGTTATAATCTTTGATTAATGTATCTAACTGGGCCTGTATCTGTGCGTCTGTTACTGTAGAAGGATTTTGCATTACGATATGAAACACTACCGGTATTACAATTGAACCGGCCAGTTCACGGTTCGCCTTGTTTTTCTGTATACGCTGCAGGATAGCTGATTTTAGTTCAATTTCTTTTTTATCAAACGCTGTTTTTAACGAAGGGTTTCGCTCAAATTTTTTTTGAAGCAATGGCATCGTACCGCAACGATCCTGCGCATGTACTCCCAATGATGCAACACAAACAAGAAATATGATGAGAAAGCGGATAAAATGGCCTGTTTTCAACGATGGTATTTTTAGCTAATAACGGTAAATTATTTCATTTTTAAAATTCAGGGTACAAACGGGATTTGTAAGAACCAAACTGCTATCCCGTTTAGGACTCTACTCATTTCTTCCGGTTTAATCGTCAACAGCAAGACGGGCGGTTTTATCTGCAAATAATGTTTCCTGCTATGCGAAAGGAGTTTTGTGACGGATTAATGACTAATAAACGTGAAAACAAGCATTTAAGTTTACCGGGTAAGAAAATTAAAGTCAGAAATGATACTTCGCAAAAAAGCCCTTTGATACAATCAAAGGGCTGTATAATAGCGTTGTAAAAATGGTTTATTCCAGTATTTTTTCGCTGATGGCTCCTGTCTTTTTATTTTTTAATATCACCTTCTTCGCGCCATAGTGCGTCATTTCTTCCTTTATCAGGTAGTTATCCGCATCATAATCTACAAGGGTACTTGGTTTGGTCAGGCCTTCCTGTCCGCGCCATACTTCCAGTTTTACAGGCTCCCACAATTTGGATTTTGCACTTTTATAAGCAGCATCCAGTACAGCATTTACCACATAGCCATCATAAAATGTTTCTCTTGGTTCAACTCCTTTTTCCAATGAGTTAAACATATCGGTGAACATGTGATTATATCCCAAATCATTTATTTCATCGCCTACAGGAAAAAGCCAGCCGGTATTGCTTTCCGCTTTCTCGGCTACATAATCCGCGCCTTTCCCGGTAGTAAACATTTCAAGCCCCGTACGCAAAAAGTTATTCATCCAGATAGTTCCTTCCGTTCCCATCACTTCATCGCGAAGGTCAAGGCCACCGCGGAATGTCCAGCTTACTTCAAACTGGCCGATAGCGCCGTTTTCATATTTTATTAAACCAATGGCATGGTCTTCTGCTTCTATCGGTTTCACCTGCGTATCCGCCCAGCACATTACTTCAATCGGTTTGATGTCTTTACCAATAAAAATCCTTCCTATTTCTACACAATGACAACCTAAATCCAGTATACAACCGCCGCCTGCGAGTTCAATATTCCAGAACCAATCGCTGTGCGGGCCGGGGTGAGTTTCTCTTGATTTTGCCCATAATATTCTTCCTAAAGCGCCATTTTTTACGCTTTCGTATGCTTTGATAAATTTTGGTGTATATACCAAATCTTCGAGATAGCCATTGAAGATGCCCGCTTCTTCTACTGCGCGGAGCATACGCAATGCTTCTTCACCATTGCGGCCAAGCGGTTTGGTTGTCATCACTGCTTTCTTGTGTTTGCAGCAAAGCATTACCGCCGCTTCATGCACATAGTTGGGCAATGAGATACAAACAATATCCACGTCGGGGCGGGCTATTGCTTCTTCCATATCAGTTGTCCAGTGCTCACAGCCATAGTCAGCCGCGAATTTTTTCGCATTCTCTTCCTTGCGTGCATAGATACTTACAATTTTATCCTTACTTCTTTGTCCGTGCAGTGAGTCTGCATAAAAACGCCCGATAAACCCCGAGCCAAGCCTTGCAATTCGTTTCATGATTTATTGTTTAGAGTTTTTTATTTATATTTTTTTATGAGCCAGGCGCTGGTT
>JAEUVI010000585.1 GCA_016787105.1 Chitinophagaceae bacterium
CTGTCCGCACCATGTTTGGTACGTGTAAATACAAGCGCTGTTTCTATTGAACTGTCTTTTAATAAATGAATAAGCAAAGGGCGTTTATTCATTTTATCTGTATAATACAATGACTGGTCAATTGTATCAGCAGTAGATGAAACAGGTGTTACTTCTACTTTTACGGGGTTTGTCAGCAACATATTTGCCAGTTGCTGAATTTCCGGTGGCATCGTTGCAGAAAAAAACAATGTCTGCCTTTTTGCCGGCAGTTTTGCAATCACGCGTTTTACATCATTTACAAAGCCCATATCCAGCATACGGTCTGCTTCATCAAGCACAAAAAAACGAATATGCTGTAGCGTTATATGCCGCTGTGCCATCAAATCCAGCAACCTGCCGGGTGTAGCAACTAAAATATCTACTCCACGGCGAAGCGCCTGTACCTGGCTAAACTGGGGTACACCGCCGAATATTACGAGATGCTTTAAATCAATAAACCTGCCATATGCTTTCAGGCTCTCTTCTATCTGGATGGCCAACTCACGTGTAGGCGTAAGAATTAATGCCTGAATAGTGCGCGGTTGTGGCTGCGCGGATTGTTTTTGCAAATGCATCAATTGAAGAATCGGAATCGAGAATGCAGCCGTTTTCCCGGTTCCTGTCTGTGCGCAACCCAACAGATCTTTATGTTGCAAAACCACAGGGATTGCCTGTGCCTGTATAGGTGTAGGCTTTGTATAGCCTTCATGCGCTAATGCGCTGAGTACGGGCTCAATGAGCTCTAAATCATTAAATAACACAATAAAAAATTAAGTTTAAAAATGTGGTAAGGCTATCAAAAAAGATATGATACTTTACCTGCCTTACGTTAAGCCATCACGGCATTTGAGTGAGAATAACTCAACAGAATGTGAGAGAGCAATAACATATAGAACCACAAAGATAAACTCTTTTGCGGATAATAAAAGTTTTTAACGTTTTATACGCTTATAGTGCTTTGAAGAGATTAAAAACTACTTCAGAAAAATATAAGATTATCACACAATAAAAATCACTTCAACGATGCCAAATCAATAACAAAGCGGTAACGCACATCGTTTTTTATCATTCGCTCATACGCTTCATTTATCTGTTGCATTGGGATTACTTCCACGTCCGATACAATATTTTTCTCAGCACAGTAGTCAAGCATTTCCTGCGTTTCTTTAGTACCGCCAATCATGGAACCAGTTATGCTCCGGCGATTTTTAAGTAAAGCGAAAGGTTTTACTTCCGGATTTTTTGATGGCAGGCCTACAATCATCATCTTGCCTTCATATCCAAGCAGGTTCAGGTATTTTTCATAATCATGGTTTGCCGATATTGTATTCAGCAATACATCAAAATAACTATCGTATTTTTTTAACTGTGCACTGTCTGTTTGTAATAGAAAATTATGTGCACCCAATCTTTTTGCATCTGCTTCCTTGGATGGTGATGTGCTTATCATTGTAACTTCTGCCCCGAAAGAAGCAGCGAATTTTACACCCATATGCCCAAGTCCGCCTAATCCAATCACTCCTACTTTCGTGCCTTTTGTAACGCCTGCAAAGCGAAGCGGGGAGTA
>JAEUVI010000387.1 GCA_016787105.1 Chitinophagaceae bacterium
AATCGACAGATAAATTAAAAGCTATACAAAATGAGAATATTTGTTATTGTCTTTTGTTTATTGACGGCGGGAATACAATACTCTTTTGCAAAACAATCAAAAATTTTCAGCTTCAGAGCAGGAAGTCGTTAACCTTTCTAAAAAGAAATGGGATTGGATGTCCGATAAAAATGTCGATTCCTTAAGTCTTCTCTTTGCTGAAAAATCTAGGTTAAAGACGAAAATCTAAAGCAGGCAGAAATCAAAGTAAAGAGATGGTTAGATAAGATGAACATGATCGAAACACCCGGTAATAAGTCGTAACTTTAAAAGAAGGGTTAGCAATTAATTATTCTTAAATAAATTGACAAAAATGACAAATCAAAAAACTTCCATAGACAGAAGGTCATTTCTGAAATCGACCGCACTTGCCGGCGGCGGATTGATGATCAGTTTTACATGGTTGTCATCTTTTAAATCTGCGGATAAGTTAACAGGTGCAGATCTTCCCGAACAATGGAACGAAATAAATGGCTATATAAAAATTACCCCGGACAATCTCATAAAAATATTAAACCCTAATCCGGAGTTTGGACAAAATGTTATGACCTCGTTGCCTATGATGGTAGCGGAAGAACTGGATGTAGACTGGGAAAAAATAATTGTAGAAATGGGGCCGCATGATAGTGTGAAGCTCGGGCCGCAATTTACCGGTGGTAGTAATTCTGTAAGAATGTATTGGAAGCCGCTGCGCGAAGCTGGAGCTGCAGCACGAATAATGTTGAAAGAATCGGCAGCACAAACCTGGGGCGTACCCGCAGAAGAAGTAACAACAAAAGCAGGAATGCTATATCATGAGAAGACTGGTAAATCGGGAACTTATGGTTCATTTGCTTCTAAAGCTGCAACCATTGCTGTACCAAAAGGGCCAAAATTAAAAGAGCCAAAAGATTTTAAAGTAATCAGAAGCTCAAAGAAGAATGTTGAAGGGTTAAAAATTGTATCCGGTCAGCCATTATTTGGATTGGATTACAAAGTTGAGGGAATGCTTATCGCAATGATTGAGCATCCGCCCGCTTTTGGAATGAAATTGAAATCTTTTGATGCTGCGGAAACGTTGAAAATGCCGGGTATCAAAGATGTCTTTAACCTTAAAATGTATGATGATGAATTTGAACTGGGTGGCTTTGATACGCATACATTCAATGAAATACTGGTAGTAGTAGGCCGTAACACATGGGAAGTAATGAATGCAAGAAAAAAATTAATTGTGCAATGGGAACCGGCAGGTGATATAAAACAAAAAACGAACAGTTTTGGAAGGAAAACGGATATAATTATTCCGGGAGCTTTAGAAAGTTCGGATACACAATACCAGAAAATGGAAGAGCGGGCAAAACAGCCTGGAACCATTCTTCGAAAAGACGGAGATCCTGAAGCGGCATTTAAAAATGCGGCGCAGGTTATCGAACGTACTTATAATGCGCCGTTTCTTGCACACAATTGTATGGAGCCGATAAATTTCTTTGCGCATGTTACAGAAGAAAAAGCACTACTGGTGGGACCATTGCAGGCGCCCGGCTGGACAGAGCCCACACTTTCGAAAGTTTTAAACCTGCCTGCTGATAAGATTGAAATACAAATGACGAGAATGGGTGGTGGTTTTGGCCGTCGTGCATACGGGCATTATTTAACGGAAGCAGCGCTTATTTCCCGGAAGGTAAAAGCGCCGGTAAAATTAGTGTACAGCCGCGAAGATGATATGACCTACGGCATTTACCGGCCAATGTATACCGCTACCTATCGTGCAGCCTTAGACGCAAATAAAAAACTAACTGCCTTTCATGTAAAAGGAGGTGGTATACCGGAGCATCCGATACATGCGAATAGATTCCCTGCTGGTGCGGTTGACAATTATCTTGCTGAAGGTTGGGAATTGCCATCAAACATTACTATCGGGGCATTCCGTGCGCCACGATCAAATTTTAATGCGGCTGCAGAGCAATCATTTTTAGATGAACTGGCAGAAGCAATGGGAAAAGATCCGATAGATTTCAGGTTAGAATTGCTGCAACGTGCTAAAGAAAATCCTGTTGGTAAAAACAACGATTATGATGCAGACAGGTATGCAGGTGTATTAAAGCTGGTACGCGAAAAATCAGGATGGGATAAAGCGGAAAATAAAAAATATAATCGTGGTGTGGCTGCATACTTCTGTCACAATTCCTATGCAGCCCATGTAGTGGATATGGTAAAAAGAGATGGACAGCCTTATGTTGAAAGAGTTTTCAGTGCGTTAGATTGCGGTGTGGTAGTTAATCCTGATGCAGCTACCAATATGGTGCAGGGTGCTGTAGTAGATGGAATAGGTAATGCGTTCTATGGTGGACTAACGCATAAGGATGGCGCTACGCAACAAAGTAATTTCAGTGAATACCGGATGATAAGGATATACGAAGCGCCGAAAATTATCGATGTACATTTTGTAGAAAGCAATGTTGATCCTACCGGTCTGGGAGAGCCGCCTTTTCCGCCTGTATTCGGGGCAGTGGCCAATGCGTTATACAGAACCTTGAACAAGCGGTTCTATGATCAGCCATATAATAATGATGTTATCAATAAAAAGGAAGTCATCGATAAAAAGGCTTTTTAAGTTAATATGTAAATACGGAAGCTAACAAAACTGCAGGGCTGTGGAAATGTTACAAATACAGTCTGACCAAAAAGAAATAAATTGTTCATTATTTAAGTTTCAGCTATGATCAAATTAGATATTAATCAGAAAACCTACGAGGTGGACGTAGATCCTGATATGCCGTTACTATGGGTAATCAGGGATGTAATCGGTTTGATGGGTACAAAATATGGTTGCGGTGTAGCGCAATGCGGTGCCTGTGTAATTCACCTGAATGGCGAAGCTGTTCGTTCCTGTGTTACGAAAGTGAAGCGTGCGGAAGGGCAGAAGATAACTACAATCGAAGGCTTATCAGAAAAAAACGATCATCCCTTGCAAAAAGCCTGGCAGGAAATTGATGTGCCTCAGTGCGGCTATTGCCAGTCAGGTCAACTGATGTCAGCAGCTGTTCTTCTCCGTGAGAATCCTAATCCTACAGATAAGGATATTGATGATGCGATGGCTGGTAATATCTGCCGTTGCGGTACTTACCTGCGTATCCGCAAGGCTATTCATATGGCAGCGGAAATGCAACGCAAAGGATCGTAGGATTAGTAAATGGAATTTGATAATGCTTAAACTTATTTTATAGAATGAAAAAGCAATCAGCAAATAAATTATTTCGCCTGGAGCGGTTGAGGACAATTGCTGTTCTTGTTATTATCAGTATGGCAGTTGGCATCTTTAGTTCTGCATTTGAGTCTAAAAATGATTTTACTTCTTTGAATAATAATGCTGGTATTAATAAGGACAGTGTTGAATCAGTAAAAGCCTTTATGCAGGTGTATAAGGTTTTGATGAGTCCGCGCTGTATGAATTGCCATCCGGCAGGAGATGTACCGCTTCAGGGAGATGACAGTCATTTGCACAAGATGTTTCCCAAAAGAGGTAAGGATGGAAAGGGTGTTTATGCAATGAAATGTGCTAATTGTCATCAGCCAGAAAATTTGCCTGGCTTGCATAAGCCACCTGGCAATCCTGACTGGCATTTGCCGCCGGCAGATATGAAGATGGTTTTCCAGGGTAAAACGCCGCGTCAATTGGCAAAGCAATTGGTAGATCCAAAACAAAATGGTAATAAATCAAAACAAAAATTGCTGGAGCATGCACATGACGCACTTGTAGTTGCAGGATGGAATATGGGAGAAGGCCGCAAGATGCCGCCAATGAGCCATGAAGAATTTGTAAAAGTATGGACAGAATGGATTAATAAGGGAGCATATGCACCGAGATAAATAAAGAGTTGATTCGTTATTTAATTTAAAAAGAATATTTCCAATGTCAGCAGTAACAAATCCCGGAACAATATCAAGAAGAAATTTTCTCCGGGTTTCAGGTTTAACCGGGACAGCACTCTGTCTTGGTTTTTATTTTCCTGCAAGTGCAAAACAGGGAAAAATTGTAAATGCGACGGCGGAAGGCAATGAAGTAGAATTAAATTCATGGATACGGATAGATACATCCGGCAAGGTGACCATCTTCAGTCACCGTGCAGAAATGGGGCAGGGATCTTACCAGGCAATACCACAAATCATTGCTGAGGAACTGGAAGTAAATTTAGATGAAGTGAATATCGCTTTTGCAAGAGGCGATAATAAAAAATACGGCAGCCAGATTACAGGTGGTAGTTCATCTGTGCGGGATACTTATAAGAATTTATTACAACTCAGTGCAACAGCCCGCGAAATGCTGATAACCGCAGCTGCTGCGAAATGGGCTGTACCCAAAAATGAATGTTATGCCGAAGCAGGTCATGTGATACACAAGCCATCCGGTAAAAAGGTTCATTACGGGGAAGTAGTATTGGAAGCATCCAGGCTCGAAGCACCGAAAGAAGTGAAGCTGAAACCCCGATCAGAATATAAAATTGTTGGTAAGCCGCTTCGTCGGCAGGATACGCATTTGAAAACAAATGGCGTTGCTGTTTTTGGATTAGACAAAAGATTGCCTGGTTTGTTGTATGCGAGTGTTGAGCGTAATCCGCGGTTAAGGGGTGTTGTAAAAAGTATTGATGATACAGCTGCATTAAAAGTTCCTGGTGTAAAAAAGATTTTCAAAGTGAAGATGGATGTTTTCAAATCTTCACGCGAAGGAGTAGCTGTAGTAGCGGATACATTATGGGCTGCAATGCAGGCGAGAAAATTACTAAAAGTAGAATGGGATGATAGCGGCTTTGAGCATATTAATACAAGCGATATTTATAAGCGTCATGAAGAAATCCTGAAAACAAAAGATGGAATCGTTTTCAGTACAAAAGGCGATCCGCAGTCAATTATTGATAAAGCGCAAAAAAAATTAGATGTTATTTACCAGACTCCTTACCAGGCGCACTATTGCATGGAGCCGGTAAACTGTATTGCACATTATCAAAAAGATAAACTGGAAATATGGGGGCCTATACAGGGGCCTGACTGGGTACAGGATTATTTAAGTGATCAATTAAAAATTCCGAGAGATAATGTTTTTGTGAACATGACTTTTCTCGGAGGAGGATTTGGTAGAAAAGCATTCCTTGACTATCCGCACGAAGCGACCATGATCTCAAAAGAAATGAATGCACCGGTGCAGGTGGTTTGGACAAGAGAAGATGATGCCACGCAGGGTCCTTTCCGTCCGGGTATGTCTTATCGCTGTCGTGCTGTAGTTAAGGATGGTATGATTAACGCAGTTCAATTTAAAATTGCCGGGCAGAATATTGGGCATATGGATAGTGATGATAGGACTAAAGCAAATGATAGCACTACAGAAGGGTTCTTGCAACCCTACAATGCCAGTATAAAAAATATCAGCTTTCATGATGTACCATTTGAAA
>JAEUVI010000390.1 GCA_016787105.1 Chitinophagaceae bacterium
CGGAGTTTGATGCATTTAATGCAGTTAATAGCATAAAATTGCCGACAGGCCCATCTGATGCTTCGGGGAAAGCGAATTTAATGGTTGAAAAAAGAGCTGGTACAAGTTCTAATGGTACTGGTCTTCCCGCCACATATTCAGGTAGCGTTGAAAACATTAATCCCAATGATGCGGATATAGTTTGGAGTGCTGGCGCCAGCCGCTGGCAGGTTACTTTTGATGTAACGGGTTTTAGTGGTTTTTGGGTAAAAACCGGCGGTATTATCATACCTGTAAAATGGATAAGTTTTAAAGGGTCAATAACAGAAGGGCAACATGTCCGGCTCGATTGGAAAGTGGCGGAGTACGAGGTATCAGGATATGAAATAGAAAAGAGTACCGATGCAGTTAGCTTTACAAAAATTGGGACTGTACCGGCCCAGGGCGATGGTTTAAACAGTTATCATTTTACAGATGAGTTATTAACTCAAAAAGCATACTACCGTATCAAACAAATTGACAATAGCGGTACATTCAGTTACTCTGCTATAATACTCATACAAAACAAACAGGACAATAAAGTAACGCTGTACCCTAATCCGGTTATAGATAATTTATTCATTACCGGTATTGATGCAGGTACAGCTATACAATTGTATAATTCGGTGGGTAAAAAGATAGGCACTTATATATGCAATTCAAATAATGAAATAATCAGCCTTGCAAACCTATCTACTGGCATATATTACATACAAGCAGGTAATGCCGGAACATACAAAGTGATTAAAAAGTAAATAGCTGGGTTTTATTGCCACTGCTTAGGGCTTTCTTTATTTATATTTCAAAAAGCATAATTTAGTTTCACACTTCTTTTTAAGATAAAAGAAGTGTGAAACTTTTATTTGAAAAGCTAAAAGATAAGAAAATGCCTCAATCCGAATACTGGCTTCGTGGCCCGGTAGAAAATATACCAGCATTATTACAACCTGTAGCGCATGCATTATTGCAGGCAAGAGCTGAAGTGAATGAAGCATTGATTGATTTTCCCTTAAATAAACTTTGGGAAAAACCTGCCGGTGTGGCATCAGTCGCATTTCATTTGCAACACCTGGCTGGCGTATTGGACCGCTTGTTTACCTATGCAAAAGGTGAACAGTTGAGTTCCGCACAACTTGAATATCTTGCTGCAGAAGGAAAAGAGAATACAAGTATCAGCATTTCAGATCTGATAGCACACTTCAATAAACAGGTAGATATTTCCCTGCAGCAACTTAAAGTGACAGATGAAAGAACATTAACTGATATAAGGGTTGTTGGAAGAAAGCAGATACCATCTACGGTAATAGGGTTATTATTTCATGCGGCAGAGCATACCCAGCGGCATACAGGACAATTGCTGGTTACTGCCAGGATTGTTTCAAATAAATAAATGCATTGTCACAGCGAGTTGCTATTTGTAAATTTTAGCGATTTTAATCGGTACAAAGGAAAGACGTGATGCGGATAAAAGTATAGCCTGGAAAAGAGTAAATTTTTTTGCCTTCACTACTTGTTCAGTATAAAAAAAGCGGTGTCGCTGTATCTTCTCTAAATAAAGAAATTTGTGTTTTCCCGGTGTGTCATCGGCAATAGTGCGGTATACAAGATATTTTTTCTTCAAAGGGTAGGGTTTAAAATATGAACACAAAAAAGGCAGGGTAAAACTATACAGTCTACTGGAAGCGTTTTAATTATTTCGATAATTGGACTAAAATTAGGGATTTTTGGAAATGTCCGGCCGGTGTTTGAAGCATAAAAAAACCGGCAACGTAGTTGCCGGTAGTATTTTATAATCAAAAAGAAATAATTACATAATATCCATCGCTTTTACAAAAGCAGTGGTCACGAAGGGAAGGATAAGCGTAAGCCATGGCCAGTGTGAGTAAATAGCGAAAATCAAAGCTGCTGTAGATGCAAAAAATATTAACCAGTAAAGTCCTTTATTTTTATTTTCTTCTGACATGATTTCGAATGTTTTTTGCAAAAATAAGGTTGCGGGCTGAATAACAAAAAAAAGAATATTCCTGTATTCTGCTGCTAAACTGAGTACCTTATGTAGCCGCAACTACATGTAGTGAAACCCTTTGCAGGAATAATTAGGCCTTCATTTTAAAAAATGCAGTTTCATTTTGTTAATTTTCACCCGGATTATGTGTGACAGGAACATATTACATAGCCAACATTAAAGATCAACCACTACCAGGATGAGGATACAATTTTACCTGCGCTTTCATACTGCCTTTGGACAGAGCTTATTCATCAGAACAAACAGGCAACCGGCAAATGAAGAATCGGGTATTCTTCCCATGAAATATATCAACGAAGAATTCTGGCAGGCTGAAGCAGAAGTGGAATTAAACACCAAAGACACTTTCATTTACAGTTATTTTTTGAAAGATAAAGATGGTGAGATAATCAATGAATGGGGTAATGATAGGATTATTTCAGCACAAAAATCACCGGTTACCGGCATTATCACTGTTGATGTATGGAACCATGCCGGTGAGTATGAAAATGTATTTTTCACTTCTCCTTTCCAGGATATTTTACTGAAAGAGAATGCAGCTAAACCAAAAGTAAAGGCGCCAAAACTAATTACTCATATATTCAAAATAAAAGCCCCGCTTTTAAAAAAGAATGAAGTGGTTTGCATTATGGGTAGTGGCGAAGCGCTGGGCAAATGGTCTACTACCAATCCGGCTCTTTTGGTAAAAGAAGGAAACTGGTGGGTGGCCAGGCTGGATCTTTCTGAAGAGCATCTTCCTTTATCTTATAAATACGGAGTCTTTAATTGTAAAGAAGAAAAGTTTGTTCATTTTGAAAATGGAAATAACCGGGTGTTGATAGCGGGTGCAGAAGAAAATAAAATCATCATTCATCACGACGGATTTATTCAATTACCCAATAATACATGGAAAGGTGCGGGTGTTGCGATACCGGTTTTTAGTCTGCGCAGCAAAGATAGTTTTGGAGTAGGCGAGTTTAATGACATAAAACTATTGGTAGACTGGGCTAAAAAAACACACCTGAAGCTTGTACAGATTTTACCGGTTAATGATACCACTGCTACAAAGACATGGGTTGATTCATATCCCTATGCAGGTATATCTGCATTTGCGCTACATCCGCAATATGTAAACCTGGAAACAATTGCCGGGAAAAAACATGCAGATATTTTAAAACCACTGAAGAAAAAGCAAAAAGAACTAAATGCGTTGGCTGAGGTGGATTATGAACAGGTAATGCAGGTAAAAATGCAGGTGCTGAAAGAATTGTACAACCTGCAGCATGAAGAATGCTTTGAAAGTGAGGATTACAAAGAGTTCCATGAAAAGAATAAACACTGGCTGATACCTTATGCGGCGTTCTGCTATTTACGGGATAAATATGGTACTCCGGATTTTCAGCTATGGCAATCAGACGCGGTGTATGATAAAAAATATGTAGCAAAGCTCTTTTCGGTCCGCTCAAAAAATGTAAAGGATGTAACCTTTCATTTTTTTGTACAGTATCACCTGCACCTGCAATTGAAGGAGGCCTCAGATTATGCGCATAAAAACGGAATCATTCTGAAAGGAGATATTCCGATAGGTATTTACCGCTATAGCTGCGACGCATGGGTAAACCCGGATTTATATAATATGGATATGCAGGCAGGAGCGCCGCCTGACGATTTTGCTGTGAAAGGGCAGAACTGGGGATTTCCGACTTACAACTGGAAACGGATGCAGGAGGATGGCTTTGCCTGGTGGCGCCAACGCTTTGAGCAAATGAGTAATTACTTCGACGCGTTTCGTATTGACCATATTCTCGGCTTCTTTCGCATTTGGAGTATACCAATGCATGCGGTGGAAGGTATTATGGGCCATTTTGTGCCGGCGATTCCTGTTCGCATTACAGAGTTTCATGCAAGAAACATATGGTTCGATTATCACCGCTATTGCAAACCCTTTATTAACGATGAAATTATAAACCAGGTTTTCGGTCAGTATGCACAGCGGGTAAAATCAGAATTTGTTATTGCTAATGATTTCGGCAGCTATGATTTGGAAATGGCATTTCAGACGCAGCGGCAGGTAGAAGATTTTTTCGCGGCTTCGGAAAGGACAGAAGAGAACGAGCTTATCAGACAGGGTTTGTTTGATCTCATCAGTAATGTGATATTATTTGACAATGAAAATACACAAGGCGATGAGTTTCATTTCCGCATATCGATGGAACAAACATCTTCTTTTCAAAACCTTGATTGGGATACACAACAGAAGCTGAAAGATCTTTATATCAATTATTTTTTCCGTCGGCAGGATCATTACTGGCAGGAAGAAGCCATGCACAAACTGCCTGATTTAAAGTCAGCAACGAATATGCTGATTTGTGGTGAAGACCTCGGTATGGTGCCACATTGTGTACCGGATGTAATGAAACAACTCGGTATACTCAGTATGGAAATACAGCGCATGCCGAAGGATATCAATGTTGAGTTTTTTCATCCAAACGATGCACCTTACTTATCAGTTGTTACTCCTTCCACGCATGACATGAGTACTATCCGCGGCTGGTGGGAAGAAGACAGGGCACGTACACAGCGTTTCTACAATTATGTAATGGGCCAATGGGGCAACGCGCCTTATTTCTGCGAAGCATGGATCAACAGGGCAATTCTTTTGCAGCATTTATATTCTCCCGCTATCTGGAGTATTTTCCAGTTACAGGATATTCTCGGTATTGATGAAAAGATCAGGAGGCCCAACCCCAATGAGGAAAGGATAAATGTACCCGCTATCCCAAAGTACTACTGGCGCTATCGCATGCACCTTTCTTTGGAAGAACTGATAAAAGACAAAGACTTCAACGAAGAATTGAAAGGATACATTTCATTGAGCGGTAGGGGGTGATTGAGTAGGGAAATGTGAAACGGGAAGCATTCATTTCAATAAAAAGCGCATGCGTCCTGTTGCAGTATATTTGCCCGATGAAATTGCAATACTGGCCTTATAATTTAAAATTCCGTCATCCATTTACTATTTCCAAAGGAACTAAAACACATCAACCCACTTTAATCACAGAATTAGAGCTGGGCGGATTGAAAGGTTATGGTGAAGCACCTGCTA
>JAEUVI010000406.1 GCA_016787105.1 Chitinophagaceae bacterium
TTTTATAGTTGATATGCTGGTAAACAAAATGCCAGATGTTTTTGCAGGTATCATAAACCGTATTGCCTTTTAATCGTTGTGCTATTTTCGTCGTTTGTGGCAACGTTTCCTGGACAACTTTCGGAATGAACTGCACCGTATGATAAACATTGGCATTTCTTCTTATCGTTTCACTGTTATTTTCTGATGCCGGAAATAATTGGTCATATTCATAGCCGGGTTTTATATTTCTTTTTGTTTTTGCTATCATAGGGTTTCATTCACTTTTCACCAGCGACTATTCACTTCTTGAGTATCACTTCATGACTTTCTTCAAAAGGGAGTTTCACCAGTCCCAGGTCAATGTTTGTGATAAGCGTTGCCGTGATCTTAACCTGTTCATTATTTTGTATAGCTTTCAGTATTGAACTGGACACTGTGAAAATGCTCATGATCGGGATGTTTACCAGTATCTTTTCAATTTTCATCTGGCCATACGCCGGTATTGTTATATCCTTATCCGTTACCTGCGAGCTTCCAATAGTTGCTCCTTTGTAGGTCAGTTTAACAAAGGGAAATTTTACTTTAAAACTTCCCTTTGAAGGGTTCTTCATAAGTAAATCCATTCGTATCGTTAGTCCATCCCAACTGACCTGGTGAATCTTTGCATCCGGGATAATTTCCAGTTGGGCTTCCGTCCGCTTCATTCGCAGGTAATAGCTGTAGCCAGCAATGGCTCCGCCACTAATGAGTGCAATGGTTAAAAGCTTACCGGCCTGGCTCATTACTTCTTTCTTTTTCTTTCCAGGTAATCGGAAGTCATTTTATAACCCAGCCATATTGCACCGCCAATAAATGCTTTGAGTGCATAGTCGGCTAACCCTGCAAAGTCGAGGTTTGCCAGCAGTATTGTCCCGGTAAGAAAGACATTGCTTGATGTAGAGTGATCGGTTTGTAGTTGTTTATCCATAGTTCGGATTAATTGTTACACAAAGATGAAATGCTTTGTAGAGCCGCTTTCATAGTTTGGGAGCGATGATTCCCGATAGGGATGAATATTTCTCGATTATTGAAAATATTTCCCGGTAAGTAATTATCTAATCCTCATAACCACCTGGCATACCCAATTTCTCGATGATAATTTTCACCTGGTTGATGTTGTAATAACGGCCCTGTCTTTCGCCTATCTGTTCCTCGAAAGGTTTCAACCAGCGCATGAATGTTTTCTTGCAGACTTTGTAGATTCTTGATAGTTCCATAGCTGTATAGGCTCTCATGGGGAATTTAGGTAAAGTAGTTTCCATAGATTTGATTTAGTTATTCTTGAATTTTGAAATGCAAAGATTTGCCCGGTCAGTGATGTACTGTCCCGGTTGTTGCCGATAGTTTACTATACTTCTCTTTAATTCCTACTTTGGAGCGATTGGGAACGATAATTCATTTCCCGTGAAAACATGATGTATCATGTTTGCTTCACTCTTCAAGCGAACAGAAATAGATGAAAGACTAAAGAAACAGTGTGGGCGGAAACTCTGTTTTCTTAGAATTGATAATGCAGAAAAGGTAGAAGAAGGTTGTTTTTCTTACAGCGTAGTTCCTGATCTTAAGGCTTGCATTTAAGGTTTTCATACAGACAGTCTTTAGGGTTCTATTCAAACGATGGTAAATGTGCGGCTTTACCTGCGAATTTGAAAGTGGGAAAGGCTATGCAGATGGGATAAAAAGTAATGCGATCAGGATGATTTGATGGTCAAAAGGAGGCCTGGCAGGATCTTTATTATTGAGCTATTATTCCTGAATAATCTAAATATAAATGACAAATAGAAAATTCATTCTTGATTCCATAGTTTCTCAATTGCCTGGAGTTATAATAACTGTCTTTAAATTCGGCAATCTCTGTTTTTATTAGAGGCTGTCGGGTAATAATTGTCTGGCTATTTTCCAATCGTTTATTTAAATCATTTGTCAAGTCAGATATCGTTGGTTTTTGACTTTCTGCGAAAGCAATCATTCCTTCTATAGGGAGTCGGTAATGAATATGTTGTCTATTACAAAACTTCTGAATATCTGCTAAGTAGTGAGAATTATCTGATAGTTTCGATAAAATT
>JAEUVI010000433.1 GCA_016787105.1 Chitinophagaceae bacterium
GCCGGACAGGTAATACTGATAGGGGACAAATACAGGAGTGGAAGTTACTTTTTACTGTTGACACAGGGCAACAAGACAAAACAACTCAAGCTGATCAAAGTTTCAGATTAATACAAACATGGATGGTAGTGATGGCGCCCCGGCAAAGCCGGGGCGCCATCACTTTTTTTACGCTTTGTTGGATCCTGCCGGTATCCCGGGGCAGTCAGAAAGATTGGTATAGGTAGCGATCTTTTGAAAAAAGTAAACCTGTGTTTAAAACAATTTTTGCAGGTCTTTGTTTATTTAAACGCAAATTGAAAACAGGAAGCATACAATTATGAAGAAAATAGGGTTTCTTTCGTTTGGGCATTGGTCTGATCTGCCAGGGTATAAAGTTCGTACAGCAAGCGACACTTTACTGCAATCAATAGAATTGGCTATTGCTGCGGAACAGCTAAACCTGGATGGCGCTTATTTCCGGGTCCATCATTTTGCAGCGCAACTGGCATCTCCATTTCCTTTGCTTTCGGCCATTGGTGCCAGGACCAATAAAATAGAAATAGGAACTGCAGTTATTGATATGCGTTATGAAAATCCACTGTATATGGTGGAAGATGCCGGGGCTGCTGACTTAATTTCCGGTGGTCGGCTACAACTCGGAATTAGCAGGGGCTCGCCCGAACAGGTTATCGATGGATGGCGCTATTTCGGATATGAACCGGACAAAGGAGAAAGCGATGCTGATATGGGACGTCGTAAAGCTCTTGAGTTCCTTGACAAGTTGCAAGGTATTGGGTTTGCCACGCCGAATCCGAACCCAATGTTTCCGAATCCACCAGGCAAGTTGCGATTGGAGCCCCATGCAGAAGGGCTGCGGGAACGCATTTGGTGGGGGGCTGCTTCTAACGCAACGGCCGTATGGGCGGCTGAACAAGGAATGAATTTGCAAAGCTCTACTTTAAAGTTTGATGAAAGCGGTAAACCTTTCCATATACAGCAGGCAGAACAAATCAGGTTGTACAAAGAAACATGGAAGAAAGCAGGACATCAACGGGAACCCAGGGTATCAGTGAGCCGTTCCATCTTTGCATTGGTAACAGACGAGGATCGGTATATTTTCGGAAGGGAGAGAAGCCGTGTTGATACATTTGGGATGATTGAGCCAGGCAAACAGGCCGTGTTTGGAAGAAGCTATGCCGCAGAACCAGATCAGCTTATAAAAGAACTGGCAAAGGATGAAGCCATCCAGGAAGCCGATACCGTTCTTCTCACAATCCCGAATACATTGGGAGTGGATTACAACGTACATGTTTTGTCTTCCATCCTGCAACATGTTGCTCCCGGGTTGGGATGGCGTTAAACAACTGTTATGCCTTTGTTGTTGTTTCACTATTTTTCATTTCACATTGTTTCGATCTAATAACATTTAGATTTTAGAATGCTATTGTTTCAAATAAAGACTTTTAATCCCCTCCTTGTCGAAGATTCCGAAAGCATTCGGAAGAAGGGGTGGAAGAATCTATTAATAAGGAATTAATGAAAGGGGTGGGTGAAAAGATATATAGTTTTAATGCCTAAACAGTATTACATCAACAAGTGAATTGAAATAGTATACACATGATGTTGTTCATGCATGCCCATTGGTAGACGGGCAACAATTAACAGTTTCATTTAAGAAATTTGCAGCTCTCTTATTAGCGGTAGTTTATTCTTACCAAACCTTACCTTCTTTTTTAGGATGATTGGGTAAGCCATCGTGGAATTTCATAGAGGCATGAGTGCCATCACAAAAAGGTTTATTAGATGATTGCCCGCAACGGCATAAGGTTTGCCTGTTACGAACTTCGTAAAATTTTTTATTGCTGCTCTTTACCGGAATGCCGCCCCGCAGCATAATAGGCCCGCTGCAACGATTCATCACATCTTCTATCAGGCTTATTGATGGGTCTTCATAGGTTTCTATAGGTTTTTGTGTTGCATTGTCCCATACTATTAAACGTCCGCCAGGGCAATGATGGGCCATTTGTAAAGTCAATTCTTTGGCTGCTTCGCCTTCCATTTGTACTTCGTTCCATACTCTTTGTCCCGCATCGCAAAAGCGGGCAAAAGCGCAAAATTTTTCATCATCACTCAACGATCTCTCAGGGCCTTCTATTAATTCAGACGAATTTAATTCAGCTTCAAATGTTGCTGTTTCAGTTAAGTCAATTTCTGAGGGGTCAATACTTTTGTGCGAACCATCACAGAAAGGTTTGTTTTTGCTTAATCCACACCGGCAAAGTGCCACTACGTTTTTAGCTGCATAAGTTTCTCCTTCCTGGTAGGAGGTAGATGTACCGTTTTTATCCGGCATAATAAACTGTTGAATAATGGGAGTGCCGCCATGTAGTATGATGGGTCCATTCAGCATTATTTCGGCATAAATGCCTTCAACCGCTTGCCTGGTACCAATTTGAATTTGCAGATTTTGAGAGCTCATAATGATTGTTTTTTAAAATCCGGAAGCTAAATGTAAGATTAGTAATGCACCTGGTTACATTGCAGTCAGGGCTTTGTATTTCCCTTGTAATAATTTATTGGTTGTGCTGAATGTACGAATGCGTATAGATCTCTATCAAATTGCCAAAAGGGTCTTCCATATATACCATTTTATAAGGCTTTACACCGGTTGGGTCCAAAGGCATGATACCGGTTTTTTGTTTGCCGCCAAAATGTACAATGCGTTCCACCCGCTCTTCAATATGTGGGTCCTGGATACAGAAATGGTGAATGCTGGTTACAAAAGGATTGTTTTGCGAAGTTTGAAATGGATTGTTTTTAAATTCAAACATTTCAAAACCGATACCATCAGCGGAAACCAGGTGTGCAAATGAAAATGCACCCCAGCCAGTGCCATAAATTTTTTTACCAATTTCGCTCAAACCACCAACGCCATTTTCTTCAACATGTATAGGCCCGGAAACGTAATACCAGCCCATTGCCGAAGTGAAAAACGCGATTGCTTTGTTTAAGTCGGGCACCGTAATGCCTACATGCGAAAAACAAACAGGATAAGTAGTTGCCGCAATCATTTTTAAAATTTTATTTAACCGTATGAAGTATTAAACCAATATGCGTGTAATAATTTAATGCGACGAAAAGTAACAAAGCCCACCCCGTTATTTTTAGTCCGGCGAACAAAAGCTTATCGATGGTATTGGGTTGATAATTATTTTTTTGGGCTGACGCAAAAAAACCGGGTGTGGCAAAACTGCAAATGCCAATACCCAAAAATACCAATGAAAGCCCCCATGCTTCTAACCAGGGCCATTTGGAAAAATAACCCGAAATAGGTTCTTGTGGTGGTGCAGCAAAAAATTGAAATTGTACGCCAGCAAAAAATATGGCAGTAAGCATTAACCCCAGTGCATAAAAAAGAATATTTAAAGGTGCAAAACTGGAAGCAATTTCCTGTAATGGATTTTCACTTGTAGCGAGCTGCTGTTTATTTTTCCATAAATAAAACGAAACAAATAATAGTATCACACCCAAAGCCGCACAGGGCTCACCAAAAATAATATTGTCCCATGGAAAGCCATTTCCCAGTGGCCAGGTAAGCGTCATATGAAAACCTGTAATGGCGAGAATGCTACCTAAAACAGCAAAGTTGATGCTCCAGCCTTGAAATTTAATACTACTTTTTAGTGCCAGTTGCTTACCAAAATTGCCAATGGAAATGAGTGCAACACCAGTCAGTAAAGCCATGATGGTGTTGTATGTGGGCAGGTGTGCCCAGTCAATGATAAGTTTTTGCTCGTTCATAATAGTAAATTATTAAATGCCTTAAAAATTGCCTTTGGACAAATTACCGTTAACGGTCTACTGATTGGCGAAAGAAAGGATTTGGAATTAACCTACTGAAGTTAAGAACAAATGTTGATAGAAATTCAAATGTTCAATGATTCTGCCTGCTCCGAAGCCATACTGCCGTGTCCCCGACCCATTATTAGAAATAATAGGTAACCGTGATAATGAATAGATGGAGGTTGATCTGTCATCGTTCATTCAGCTTGAGCCGCCTCGTTTTAATTCATTGAGAGAAATCGAATCAATGGTTCCGTCCTGGAAAAAGCCGGGCTTTCTATTTGGTTTTAATAAGTTCATGTTGGGGGTTCGTACTGCTGCTGTAGCCAGGTATTATAGCCATCTTCTAACCTTAGTTTTATATTCTTTGTATTCCTGGCCAAACTCAAGTTGTAAATATTTTTCTTCTCTCTTGATAATGTATTCCTGAACAATTATTAGTAGTAATGGAAATAGAATAATATTCCACCAATTTCCAATAAAGCATGTAATTGCTAAATATAAAATTGCTAATCCCACATACATCGGATTTCGTGTCATTCCATATATTCCTGATGTTTGAAGTGAAGAAGCGGGTTTAATGAGAATTACCGTGTTTTTTGTCAGGAAGAATTGTCGCAAGCTTTTTGCTAAGAAAAATATTGCGATAATTAAAAAAAGTACCCCTGCTGCTTTGGTTATTATCAAATGAAACAATTTATCCGGAAGCGATATCTTTTTTTGAATAACTATTGCAATTACAAAAGTTAATACATAAAGTAAAGGGGGAGGAACATACACTCCGGGGCCTTTTGATTTGTCAATTTCTTTTTTCATGCCAACTATTTGCTGGTTAGTTATCGAATCAATTTGGCTGATAGCCGCCCGGGGATGACAAACGACGTTGAAGTATTTGCGAAGTACGGAAGTTCAATTAATTGTCCTGCCCGGTACAAACACCTATTTGAAAAATATGCTGTTGAAGTTATGAATTAAAGCTGAACATTGAACGTCGGGCCTGAATCGCTACTAATAACGACCATAGCTGAAATTACCTTGTTCAGACCTACTTTACTTTTGTTGCAAGTGGTTTTTATCTTAGTTCAAAAGCGTCTGACTGAAATTTTTGAGTAGTCCCTTTTACTCTGTACCAGGAGCTATTGTCATTTAAAGATATGTAACGTCTTTCATCATTTCGATAATGCCAATCTTTGTCTACCTGGTAATAAATTTGTATGCCTTCTGCTTCAATGATGTTTCTTATTTCATTGTCATGATAATTATTCTCGTCGTAGTCTGTAACAGCTTTCTGAGCCATTTTTGAATAAAGACTACCTAAGTCAAGCAGGTAATCATGAATGTCTTTGTCAAGCGGCTTTACAGCAAGTCCGATTTGCTTTGCTTCTTTAAAAAGTATTGGGTAATTATGTGAAGGATAGTCCGAATTTAGTTTTTTACTTATTTCGGCTGCTTTACGTTTGTCGTTCATATGATATGAAAGAATATTGGTGCATAGTTTAATGGATAGAGAACTTGCTCTATCAAGGGCTCCAAAAACCAAAGGATGAACATACGTGTAAAGACTAGGGTAGGGGTTTTCATTTTTTGTTGAGTTTTTCCAAAGTTTCAAGACTCTTGTGAGTTCGTCTTGACTTACACTTACTCTGTCATTGTCTTTATCAATTGGAGATAGGTCATGGGTAAGCGATGTGTCAACAGCAGATAAAAAGGCAAGCGGCCCCATATGAATTTCGTCTGCTCCTAATGCCATTATTGTTGCTGCCGAAGAGCACTCTCCTGGAACTAGTACAAACAATTTTTTTGTGTGTTCCCGCAATAAATTTACGATTCTCAATGAAGCCTTTCCGTCACCACCATCAGATTTGATAAAGAGATAGATGGCATCTTGTATTGACCAGTCTTTAATTATCTCATAAATTGAATTAACGTCGTTCTGGCAGATAGATCCTCTTACTGAATTCCAGTAGGATAATATCTTTATTTTTTTTGAAGACTGAATTTTTTTAATAATTGTTTGTGTCTCTGGAAATAAAACGGGAGGTTTAATAATCTTTTTTTTGCTGTTAACCATAGTTTGATATGTCATTTTGAAATTGCCACCAACAATTGTATTTGCTTACTTTATTGTACCAAAATACGTTAATTTTCAATGACAACTCATGCAAGAAAAAGGACAAAAAATTTCTTTACTTCAAAATTTACATCTCCTCCAGATAACTTTTTACTCGAAATTGCTTACAGGCAAGATTCATAGGTGATGGAAAATCACTTGTTGTTAGCGGTAATTTTTTGATACAGTAATTTATTTACCCACCCACATTATCTAAAAAGCTTTGTGGCGGAACGAAATAATTTGTACCGGTTGTAGCAGTTACAAAATCGAGCAGGTGATCATAATTCCCATTTTCATCGGCAGTAATCATTTGTTTTAATGAAGCAACCATGTGTTCAGGGTTCGCAATAAAACCCACAAACATTGTCCCGTGTTCCAACGCATTGCCAAATGGCCTGTTTTGGCGCAGCATTTTTATTTCCTCATCATTAACAGTTAATTTGGCTTTTACATTATGGGCATAAGGTTTTTTCTTGTCCTCGTCAATTTCAATATCATCCATTTTAGTTCTGCCAATTGTATTTTCCTGTTCTTCCACACTCAGTGCATCCCACATTGTCTGTTTGTCAATATATTTTTGAATGGTAAGAAATGAACCTCCCTTATAAGTGCCATCTGCAACCAAAATAGATTTGTAGCGTAGTTCGCCAACAGGATTTTCCGTTCCATCAACAAAGTCAATCAGATCCCTGTCGTCTAAATATTTAAAACCCTGTATATCTTCTGTTGCAACAGCAATGCCTGAAAAGAATTTCACCAGGTATTTTGCTGCCTGGTAATTCAAATCTAAACGGGAGGATTTTATCATGAAGAATATATCGCCTGCTGTAGCGGGGAAATACCTGTTACCATCTTTCATTTCTTCAAATGGTTTCAATCCTTCCGGAAATTCTATATTGGGAAATAAAATTTGCCAGCCATTGGCAGAAAAGCCTGTTGTAATACTAAGATTGCAGGTATTATCTTTTTGGCTTACGGATTTTTGCACATTGGTAATTTCTGAAATAGCTTTAGTAACACTTGCCTGGTTAATATTTTCTTTTAAAACCATTGTTAAGTATTCCACATGGCTTGCAGGATTAGTGATAACACCGGGTTGTGCCAGTTCGTAAAGGTTCATCGTTTAGTAAAATTTTTTGAGTTAACTCTTTGATTACTGTTAGCTAATATAAAATAACAAATCTAATTACTTTAGTTGTGTATGTGCGCATATTCACGCTAGTCATGGCAAAGATTGTGAAAAGACAAATGCCTCCCTGTAAAGTGAGGCATTTGTACTTTTGGCATACACATGAAATATATTACAATGTACTATCCCGCTTTTATAAAAACTTTTGAAGCCAATTATAAAA
>JAEUVI010000476.1 GCA_016787105.1 Chitinophagaceae bacterium
CCGCCCTGTCACGGCGGAGGTCGCGGGTTCGAGTCCCGTCCGGTCCGCTCTTAAGTCGCTATTTATTAGCGACTTATTTTTTGTCTGCAAACCTTTGCCATTCAGACTTACTTGATGCAGCTTTTAATTTTATTGTAAAGGGACTTTTAAATTGCGGAATTTAGAATTATTCCGAATCTGTAAAAGCAAAATGCAGTACCACTGTTGATATTACACTCCCAATTAGTCCTTGCGGTCAGGCTTCTTTTCCTGGAGCAATTCCCGAATACCTTATCTATTTTATAAATAGGTTTATATGAGATGCCGGCAGTCTGTATTCCCGACAGATTTGTTTATAAAAAGATTCTTAATTCAGATAAATTTGTCTGAATTAAATGGCGGCCGTACATTTGCTCCATAAACAGTCTTATGTTATCAAAAACCTGCGAATATGCCGTAAGGGCAATGATTTATGTAGCGCAAAACTCGCAAAACGGGCAGATGGTAAATATTAAAAAGATAGCGGAAAAAATCGGCTCTCCTGAACTGTTTATTGGAAAAATATTACAAGGACTTAGCAAAAGGGGCTTTCTGCAATCTTCAAAAGGCCGTTATGGTGGTTTTTATATTAATGACAATGATGCAAAACATTCATTGGCTGATATAGTGATTGCCGTAGATGGCGATAAAATTTTTAAAGGTTGCGGTGTCGGGTTGGACTACTGTTCAGAAAAAAAGCCTTGCCCCATTCATTCGGAATACAAAACGGCAAGGAATCAATTGTTCAATATTTATAAGTCAGCAACCCTGGAGCAGTTTAAATCTCTAAAGGGAAGCGAACTAGTGATGCTTAAGCGTAAATAATTTTTTTTAACCTTAAATAAGATAAAAAGGTATAAATATATATATTAAAATGAACTCACCAGCTTTTTTTTATATCCTGTTTGGCTTCTTTTTATTGCTGGTGCTTACCGTAGCATTATACCTGTGGTATGCAAGCGGGCAACTTCGTAGTAAGGCATCGGAGCTACGTAAAGAAACTGATGAAAATTATTTTAAACAACAGCTTGGCAAAATGAACCTGAGGCAGATTAACCAGCTTCTCCAACTGCTGGCCGATAAAAAAACATTAATGCTTTTGCTGGGGGGGATTTTCTATGCTCATACATCTTTTGCGCAGAATGCATTGCAAAAAGAACCGTTGCTTTCTGAAACAGGAATACTTATAACGCTCACCCTATTGCTGATTCCCGTATTCATTGCTTTGGTTATTATGGTTGTAAAACTCAAAAAGGTGATTGCGCATTATATGGCAGAGGCAAATACCAGGAAGGCTGCCCGGTTAGCTGAATACCTGGACCGGCAACCGGGAGAAGCGCTGAAGCATTTGCTGGAGAAGAAAAAATCGGCAGAGAAATTTGCACTTACTAACAAAGAGCTTTCCGGCGAACATACGGCTGCCGACAGCAAAGGCATCTTACATATAAGTGAAGAACCAGGGCTACCATTTGTGGCTGTTAAACGCAGGGCGGCGCCACGCAGCCAGGTAGAAAGCTCCCTGAGCCGGCTGGTATTATGGTATCTTATCACGGCTACTTTTTGGTTATTGTTTGGTACTACCGTTGGAGAATATGTGGGCATAAAATTCGCAGCACCTGATGCAGACCATATCAGTTGGCTAAGTTTTGGGCGATTGCGGCCTGTGCATACCAATGCTGTTTTTTGGGGCTGGGCTTCGTTGGGCATGCTGGGCCTCGGTTATTATGTAATACCACGGGTTGGTAATCAAAAATTATACAGCTATAAATTAGGGTGGTATTCACTTTACCTGATTAATGCAACAGTGCTCTTCGGCAGTATCGCATTGATGGCAGGTATTAATAACGGCGGTGGTGAGTACAGGGAATACATCTGGCCCATCATGGTATTATTTGTTTTCGCGCTGATACTTACTTTGTATAATTTCTTAAAAACAATTGCACGCAGAACAACAAAAGAAATTTATATCTCTAATTGGTATATTGTTTCTGCTATTATGTTTGGGTTGGTGATTGCTATTGTGGCTTACTGGCCAACCTGGCAAAATGGATTGGGCGAAACCATTATACAGGGATACTATATGCACCAGGGCGTGGGTATGTGGTTTATGTTGTTTACACTGGGACTTGTATATTACTACCTGCCACAGCAATTAAATAAACCCATTTATTCCTATAGTCTCGGTATTCTGGCATTCTGGACACAAATTTTATTTTATACATTAATCGGCACACACCATTTTGTTTTCAGCTCCATTCCCTGGTGGTTACAAACGGTTGCCATTGTTGGAAGTGCCGGTATGGTTATTCCGGTGGTAGCTGGTACTACAAACTTTTTACTCACTTTTAAGAAAGGCTGGTATAAACTGGCAGACAGCTACACGCTGCCATTCTTCCTGGTAGGAATCGTTTTTTATTTTACAGGCTCTCTTCAGGGAACTGCTGAAGCATTTCGTACAACTAATCTACTCTGGCATTTTACTGATTTTACCGTAGCCCATTCTCACCTTACCATGTATGGCATTATCAGTTTTTTTCTTTGGGCCTGCATTTACACTATTGTTCCCCGGCTTACACAAAACGAAGCTCCACAGGTTACCGTTGGCGCTCATTTCTGGCTGGCATTAATGGGTTTGCTGATTTATACCGTGCCGCTTATGTATGGCAGTACCCTCAGGGGGCAAATGTGGATGGAAGGAAAACCGTTTATAGAAAGTGTAACTATGATGGCACCTTACTGGCTGTGGCGTGCTATCGGTGGCTCGCTGATGTGGCTGTCGCATTTATTATTTGCTTACAATTTATATAAGATGATGCAACCAACTCATATAACAGATGTAAATGAAAAAGCGCTGGAACTGCTGAAGCAACAAATTCATCCAACAGAAAAAAATGATTAATGGAATGGTTCGATAATCATAAATCACTTTTTACAACGGCCCTGCTGTTATTTGTAGTGCTCACGTTTATGGTAGCCATTCGCCCGGCGCTCAATAACGAAAAAATCAACCGGCCTTTACCGGGTGCAGAACCGATGAACAGAGATGCACTGGCGGGTAAAAAAATATTTATTGCCAACGGCTGCGTAGCCTGCCATACACAACAGGTACGCAATGTAGAAATGGACAAAATGTGGGGACAAAGACCCAGTATTGCAGCAGACTATGCGGCAACATCACGTACTGATGTTTGGAGAAATACAGCAACACTAATGGGCACAGAGCGCACAGGCCCCGACCTTACCAATGTGGGCAACCGCCAGGGTAGCCTTGAATGGAATCTTACACACTTATATAATCCAAGAATTCTTGTTAAAGAATCGGTGATGCCCGCTTATCCCTGGATGTTTGAGATTAAAGAAAGCCCGGCTAAAAACGATGTGATAGTTAACGTGCCGGATGCTTATTTAAAAAATAGTGCTGGGAAAATCGTAGCTACAAAAGAGGCCCTTCAACTCGTGTCTTATATTCAATCGCTGAAACAAACAAAGTTACCCGATGGTACGGTTCTCCCTGAATTCCTTTATGGAAAAAAACAAGAGACAGGGAATATTACTTCGGGTCAGGAGGCAAATAAAATTAACGGTGCTGAATTGTACGCCACTCATTGCCAGTCATGCCACCAGTCCAACGGTGAAGGCTTGCCTGGTGCGTTTCCCGCATTAAAAGGAAGTAAAATAGTAGCGTCTGATAGTTTATCTGTTTACATAAATATTATTATGAATGGATACTCCGGCAGGGTGAGTGAAGGATTTGGTGTAATGCCTGCAGTGGGTACCAATGCTAATCTATCCCCCGAAGAAGTTACAGCCATTATTAATCATGAAAGAAAAAGCTGGGGAAACAATGCAACCGAAGTGCCTGCAGAAGAAGTAAAAAAAATAATGGATTTTATTAACACACAACCTCAAAAAACAGAATGACATGCGAAAGCTACAACTGGTTTCATTTTTTTTAATTGCGGGTAGCCTTATTGCATCTGCCTGCCCGATTTGCGAAAAACAGCAACCAAAAATATTGCAGGGTATTACCCACGGTACAGGCCCACAAAGCGATTGGGATTATGTGATTATTGCCGCATGCACCATCATTGTTTTATTGACACTTGCTTATTCCATAAAATTTCTTGCCAGGCCGGGTGAGCAGTCTGGCAATCATATCAAACGTGTCATATTAAATGAAGCGTAAAATGGATTATAGTGAAGTAATACTTTTTCTTGACGATGACCCCGTTCCGCTGGCACAGATGAAAACGCCGGTGCGCTTTGAT
>JAEUVI010000477.1 GCA_016787105.1 Chitinophagaceae bacterium
GAACCGGCATTTGCCCCAACTCTCGCAATTAATATTTTTTCTCCTGAATAATCGAACTGATTGGAATATGCAATAATACCAGTTGAGCCATAAAAAGGATTTTCCCCACCAATATTTTTATCTGTTGATTTTCCTGAAGAAATATTCCTTACCATTTCTCCCAACTTCTTCTTCTCCCACTCCCCCTCAAATCCCTTAAATCTCAAATTTGGAACGTTCTTGTTATTTTGTTTTTTTTTCTGCATCTCGGTCATTCTATTTCTTAGCTATAAACATTAAGGGTTTTCTTTTGTAAATACAGCATTTTCCCGGCATCAGGAAAATGGTATGCTGCTCCTGCTTACTTAGCGTGTATCAATTATTTTTTCTTTTTAGGTTTCAGTTGCTTTGGTTTAGCAGTCTTTTCCAACTTTCTAATACTATCAGCTACCGGCAAATTCTCTGGCATAGTTCCTCCAAGTTCCTGTATGGTTTTGCGTACTTTTTTGCCTACTTCAAAATGAGTTTCATTAGCATTGTGCTTGCCTTTTATATTTTCCCTTCGCAGCTTTTCTTCCGTTTGCGTGGCACGAAATAAATTAGCCGCCAGTTCGGTGCTGCCCATGTGGTCGAGTATATGCTGGCTCTTGGCAAGTCCCTTTTTTTTATGTATTCCCCTGGCATCAAGCCCACCATACAACCCTTTGTAGCCATGATTTTGAAATACGGCATAATCCAAAGATGTAATTACGCCTGCATTCTTAGCGGCTGCCGCTAAATGTATATTATGCTTAGCCATTTCATTACGCAGAAAAAGCCTTTTTTCATCCTCAGTGCTAAGGCGGTTATAGGCTTCCATCTGTGTTATTTCCTGCAACCTTGTTTGCACGGCAAAATAACTTTGCCCAAGGGCTACTACTTCTTTAGACGGGTCAGCATTTTGTACAATTAAGTAACAGGCATAGCGTGAAAGCTTTATATTTTCGGTGCTTCGTTGAGCACCGGAGCCAATAGATACCATTTCGAGAATATCCTCGAAATGGTATCCAATCTGTTGCCCACTATTTCTGCAAGCTTCTTTTGCTCTTTCTATTGCAGGAACAAAATGCCTGTACTCAGAATATTCTAATACTTTACCCAAATCCCGGGCACTCCAAAACTCATTTCCTTTTTCATCGGTTTTTCTAATCTGTTCAAAAACTGATAGGTTATGTTTTGAAATATCTTTCATTATTTACTTGTTTTCGTATTAGAAGTATCGTTTTCCTGACACCAGGAGAACGATATTAATCCGTTAATCCCAATTCCTTTAAATACCCTTCAATCTGTTTATCCAAATCACTGCGTTTGGCTTCCAGCGTTTTTATTTCCTTCATCACTGCCTGTATGTCAACTTCTTCTTCCTCTTTAAAGTTGTTGGCATAGCGGGGAATATTAAGATTGTAATCATTACCGGCAATTTCCTGTAAAGTGGCCCGGTGGCTGTATTTCTCTATCTCCCTCCGGTTTTGGTAAGTGTCAATAATTTTTTCGATATGCGCTTCGTTCAGCTTGTTTTGCCGTTTGTCTTTTTCAAAATCCTCGCTGGCATTGATGAAGAGTACATCGTCAAACTTTTTGCATTTTTTCAACACCAAAATGCAAACAGGTATACCGGTTGAAAAAAACAGGTTGGCAGGCAGCCCTATTACCGTATCAATATGGTTGTCTTTTAACAGCTTGGTACGGATGCGTTGCTCCGCACCGCCGCGGAATAGAACACCATGCGGCAAAATAATCGCCATTGTTCCTTCCTTACTCAAGAAATGAAAACCGTGCAATAAGAAAGCAAAGTCTGCCGCAGATTTAGGCGCCAATCCATAACTTTTAAAACGGAAATCTTCTCCCATTGCTTCCGATGGCTCCCAGCGATAGCTGAATGGCGGGTTGGCTACAATGGCATCGAACTCCATTTTTTTAGCCGGGTTCATTTCGTTGAGTATGTCCCAATCGTTCAGCAATGAATCACCATGGTGAATGTCGAACTCGGTATCTTTTACACCATGCAGCAGCATGTTCATACGGGAAAGGTTGTAGGTGGTGATGTTTTTTTCCTGCCCATATATTTTTCCTATGTTCCCGTTATTGTCTTTGATACGCTTTCTCACATTCAATAACAATGATCCTGAGCCACAGGCAAAATCCAATACCTTATCCAGCTTTTTCTTTTTGCCCAAAGAAGGGTCTTGGCTATCTAATGTTACGATTTCTGAAAGTATAGTAGAAATCTGCTGAGGCGTATAAAATTCGCCCGCTTTCTTGCCCGAGCCTGCCGCAAACTGACCAATGAGGTATTCGTAAGCATCGCCTAATATATCAGTATTGGTAGAAAACTTTGCAATGCCTTCGGCTATTTTCTGAATGATAGTGCATAGCCTTTTATTCCGTTCGGGGTAACCCCTGCCAAGCTTATCCGAATCCAAATTGATTTCTGAAAACAAGCCCTGGAAACTGCTTTCAAAAGACTGGTTCTCGATATACTTAAAACCTTTTTGAAGTGTATGTAACAGCTCATCGTTTTGTGTACGTGCCAGCTCTGCTATATTGCTCCACAGATATTTCGGCTCTATTACATAATGCACTTTGCGGCGCATCTGTTTTTCAAAATCTTCTATGTCCGCTTTATTTGCTTTGTACCATACCGACAAAGGCAAACGTTTATCATCTTTCTCCAATACAGGATAATCTGCGCCTAATTCTTTTTTGGCTGCTGCTTCGTAGTTATCGCTCAGGTAACGCAAAAAGAGAAATGATAGCATATAATCCCGGAAGTCATCTGCATTCATTGCTCCGCGCAAATCATCTGCTATTGCCCAAAGTGCTTTACCGAGTTGTTGTTGTTCTATTGCGGTCATTGACTTAATTTATTTTTAATCTTATTCAAATATTTCAGACAACTGGAATTCGTATTTTTCCAGAAATGCTTTTAATATTCTCTTGAATAAATTTTTGTTATCCTCATTCATCTCAACAGGGTGATATATTGAATAATCTCCGTGACTTAATAGGTTTAATGCACGGGAAAACAGAACCTCATCTTCAACGCCATTGATGCAACTGGAAAAATCGTCAAATCCAAAAAAAGTTGAAGTCTTCTCTAATATGCTTCGTAACATATTAAAATGAAAGGTGTTTATATTACCCGTATCTGCTATTCTTTTTAACTCACTTAAAGATGCTACGTGATGAAAAAAAGGTGTGTCATCAGTTGTTCTTAAGTTATAGCCATCAGCACCATTTTTATACAAAAAATGACTTTTGTGTTCTATTTTTTTTAGTTCATTGTACATTACATTATAAAACAATGAATGATGAGAAGAGATAACCGCTTTTATTTTGCTCTTTCCCCGCTTTAAAAGTTTGGCTAAGTCGCTGGCAACACATATTGCATTATTGTCGTCAAGAGATGAAATGGGGTCGTCTATGTAAATATATTTCACCCAACCATACGGACCTGTTCCTTCATCATCTAT
>JAEUVI010000491.1 GCA_016787105.1 Chitinophagaceae bacterium
ACACTTAATGCCGCTAATGATAATCTCAAATTTTTCATAACATTTGATTTAAATACTAAAAGTTGTTTCAAAAGTGCTATACAAAAACAACTATGGTGCCATAGTGCCAACCTTAAATTGATGAAAAAACTGATTTATTAGTGGTCTGGAATTGTAGAAGCGATTATATAATCAACGATAGGTAAAAGGGAGAAAATAAATACGTAAACTGGGCAATTCACTACACAGAAAAAGTATATAAGGTGATGTTGTTAAGATTTTTCAGAAAGATTTTTTGAAAATATTTTCAGAATCATTTTATGCACAATTTTAAATTTACTGGTAGTAGTTTCTCTGGTAGAAAAACATTGTAGCTGCCATAAATAACCGTATTTGTGACAAAGAGAGTGGCTGTTTTAAAGAAAACTTAAAAAGAAACATAAGAAAAATATTGAAGATGCCGTTATTAAGTCAAATCCTGCAACTCCCATGAAAAGCAATGCAAAAGCCATTTCAATCTATATTACCATTTATGTTCTTTGCATTATTTTCTGTGTAAATTCCGCGGGATGTATAAATAAAAGCAAGGCTGCTTCTGAAGCAGTTACCCAGGTTGACACTACTGCAAATAAAAACGTGGCTGTTTCTGAGCCTGAATTGTCATCAGTAGCTAACGATGCAGCTACGATATTATCATTAAAGGAAATCCCGATTCTCTGTTATCACCAGATTCGCGACTGGAAGCCTACAGATTCAAAAGTCGCAAAATCTTATATCGTTCCAGAAAATACATTTCGTGAACAGATAAAAATGCTTGCCGACAGCGGCTATAATACCATACTTCCTGATCAGCTTTTCAATTACCTGACAAGAGGAGGGAAATTACCATCAAAACCGATCATGCTTACATTTGATGATACCGATTTGGATCAATACACTGTCGCATATCCTGAAATGAAAAAGCATAATTATAAGGGAGTGTTTTTTGTAATGACGGTTTCACTTGGCCGCCCTAATTATATGACGAAGGAGCAGGTAAAAGAGCTTTCTGATGCAGGTAATGTAATAGGATCGCATACATGGGATCACCACAATGTAAAAAAATATACAGGTAATGATTGGGTAACACAGATAGAAAAGCCGTCAAAACAACTTGAAACCATCACCGGGAAAAAAATAGATTATTTCGCCTACCCATTTGGTTTATGGAATAAAGAAGCTATTCCCGAATTACAAAAAAGAGGTTTTAAAGCAGCATTTCAATTGTATGCAAAAAGAGATCAGCATGATCCGCTCTTCACAATACAACGTATAATTGTCCCTGGATCATGGGGTGCTTCACAATTAGATAAAGCCATCAAATCGAGCTTTTAACTATTAAAATAGAGTATGATTTAGCAATATTTTAGTTGCTAAAAAGCGCTAACAACTGTTCAATATCTGGCGTTATTTTGCTAAATTTGCATACTTGGTATGAACAAGAATCCATCGATATATGTCTTCAGTCTTTTTTTCATCTTTCTGCTCTTTGCAAGGGATATTGTGATGGCTTTTCCTGTTTTTTTTACTTCTTCTTCTATATCTGCAATGCATATTGACTGGTCCGATGAAGAGTCGGAGAGAAGCAGGAGCAACGAAGAATCTGCCAGGTATAGCGTAAATGAATTTACAGAAGGGTATCATTCTTACATATTAGATTTACCGGTATTCCCTTTGTCAACTGGTAGTAATTACCTTTTAAATGCGTCTTTCAAACAGACATTCTACGGATCTGTTTTAACGCCTCCGCCAGATATGGCATAATCTATATCAATCCTTTTAATATTTGAGTCCGGCTGCAAAAGGTATCCGCAGCATCTTTTTACCTTATTCTTTACTTATATAAATTTTAAACGATGACAACCTCGAAATACATTCGCATAAGTGCAATTTTTACATTCATATTGATAATTAGTTCTGCTGTGACCAATGCGCAAAAAATTGAAGACAATGAAATAAAGAAAAATGTATCTGCAATTGATAATTCATTGCAGCGGCTGGTACAACTGGAACCTAAAATTTTTGAAT
>JAEUVI010000543.1 GCA_016787105.1 Chitinophagaceae bacterium
CTTATTTTTAAACTGAGAGAAAATGATATTGGTTTTCCACGTAAGATCTTTTTTATTGATGTTGGTTGTAGTCAAACTTACATCTACACCTGTATTTGACATTTGCCCTACATTACCAACAGGCGCTTTCAAATCATCCCATTGATCACCAACTCCTATCAAACGTGGACCAGTAAGAAATAACAACATATCGGTTGTTGTTTTTCTGTAAACATCCACTGTTAAATCAATCCGGCTATTCAAGAATGATACATCCACACCTGCATTCTTTGTAACAACTGACTCCCAACTCAGGTTGGGGTTCTGACCGCTGATATAGCTTGAATTTCCAAACCCAACAGGGCCAGGCCATAAACTTACTGCTGTTGTATAAGGTGGATTTGGCGCCCCACTTGGAAGATTTTGATTACCTACCGATCCATAACCGACACGAAATTTCAGATAGTTAACTACCGGCTTTAAACCTTCAGCAAATTTTTCATTGCTTACTGTCCACGCCAATGAAGCCCCCGGGAAATAACCCCATTTATTATTAGGACCGAAATTATATGAACCATCTGCACGATAACTCGCAGAAATCGAATAACGGTTATCGTAAGAATAAGTACCTCTTACAAAATACGACTCCATTGTCCATTCACTTTTTCCTCCACCCAACTCCCATGTATCCCGATCACTGCTTCCTGCATTGAGGTCTAATATATTATTCTGCAGATCTACTTTTTTACCGGATATTCCTTCATAATAAGAATACTGCGCTTCATGGCCGCCGGTAGCAGTAATAGCATGCTTGCCGAAATACTTGTTATAATTCAGGTAATTCCTGATTGCGTAATAATAGCTATTGCCGCGATAATCAAATAACTGGCTGCGCAAACTTGTATTCCCGATATTTCCTGATTTTTGAAAAGCGTTATTATTGTTTAACCCTAATGAATAAGAAATTTCATTTCTTAACGAAAGGTTTTTTGTAAACGAGATATCGGCGTATATGTTACCAAACACCTGCGAGCTTACGGATTTATTACCTCTGAAAAAACTTCTTGCAATAGGATTATCCTGGCCATACTGAAAACCGCCAATTGTATTGCCTCCACCCCATGTTCCATCCAGGTTCTTCACCGGTATCAATGGGCTTTGAACAGCACCCCACCAAATCGTTCCTTCTGCTGCATCTGCCAGTGTTACATTTTGTACACTTCTTGATGCGTTTGCACTTACGCCGATTTTCATCCAGCTTTTTAACTGATGATCGAGACTGAAGCGTGTAGCATAACGTTTGAAATCGGAACCGATTAAAATACCCTTCTGATCAAAATAGTTTACAGATAAGTAATAATTGGTTTTATCCTTACCTCCGGAAAAACTGAGTTGATGATTCTGTACACTTCCGGTTCTGAACATTGCATCCTGCCAATCGGTACCGCGTCCAAGTACAGATGGATCTTTAAATTCATCCGAAGGTATAGCACCGATTAATGGAGCTACTTCATTCTGATACTGCGCAAATTCCTGCAGGTTCATGAGATCCAGTTTCTTTACAATCTCAGATTGCCCATAATAAACATCATAGTTTATTTTACCATCACCGTTTTTACCTCTCTTGGTCGTTATCATTATTACACCATTCGCAGCCTGCGATCCGTAGATAGCCTGTGCAGATGCATCTTTCAATACATCTATAGACTCAATATCACCTGGATTTAATGTTGCCATCACGCTATTCCCAGTTTGTCCATCTGAACCACCAAGACCGGCGTACCCTGAACTGTTTTTTGTATTGGAAACAAAAGGCACTCCATCAATAACTATCAAAGGGTCGTTACTATTAATAGTCGTTACACCACGCACTTTAATAGATACACCACCGCCAGGCTGACCACTATTATTGGTAATTGCCACACCTGCTACTTTTCCCTGCAGCGCCTGGTCAATACCAGCCACAGGAAGATCTTTTATATCTTTTGCAGAAACAGAAGAAATGGAAGAGCTTACGTTTGCACGTTTGGCAGTACCATACCCTATCACTACCACCTCGTTGAGATTTTGAGAAAGCGCTGCCAGCGAGACTTCGAACACAGTTCCTGACGTTACATCAATCTCCTGCTTCGCCATACCCACATTACTTACTACAATTGTTTTGGCATTAGCAGGCAGGTTAAGTGAAAAAATACCAGCCGCATTAGTAGCAGTAATTATCCGGGTATTTTTAACTTCAACATTGGCGCCTGCCAGCGGGTTTCCTTTGTCGTCTTTAACAGTACCGGTTATTCTCCTCTCACTTTGGGCATGCAACCGGGGCAGCATCACAAATAATGAGAATACGGCCCATAGCAGCAGCCTTGCTTTTCTCTTTAGTTTGATTTGTTTCATTATAAGCAATTATTAGTTACAAAAATGGTTGACCGGAATACAGGAAACCGGAAGTGATTATTGAGACAGGAATACTGTGTGGATAAAACCAGTAGCGGAGAACTGGATTCAGATAAATTGAATTTGCTGGAAAAACCAACCAAATTCAACCATTACTGAATTTCGACATAGCAATCATTGTTTCAATAAGCAAGGAGATAAAATTATAGGCGATTGCTCCTGAAGAAGGGAGTGGTATGTTTAAATGATGGGGCTCAAATGTTAACTACTCATTTTATTTTGTAACCTTTTAGGGTATCAAATGATAACCTAAAATGAAAAAATACATAAAAATGAACAAGTTATGCATTAGCAGTATTTGCATCAGGAAGGCTACCATTTCTTTTTTGGGCCATGTATTGAGATGGAAGGATATTAAACTCTTCTTTAAAATATTTGGCAAAATTCTTCGGATTATTGAACCCAACCTCATAAGCCACTTCTGCTACGGTTTTGTCTGTTTTTTCTAATAATTGGGCGCCCCTTTTCATGCGAAGCACACGGATAAACTCGATAGGTGTTTTGCCGGTAAGGGAAAGTAGTTTTTTATACAAGGCTACGCGGCTCAGGAATAATTCCCGGCTCAGTTCTTCCACCGTAAATTCCGGGTTATCCATATTTTTTTCAACAGCCGCAAGTGCATTTTTCATGAATTGTTCATCCACCGGTGTTACGGTTATTTCTCCCGGGTTAACCTCAAGCTGCTTCTGAAAGTTTTTGCGAAGCTGCCTCTGCATTGCTACAAGATTTTTGAGGCGCGATGCGAGAATTTCAAATGTGAATGGCTTTACAATATAATCGTTAATTCCTGCCTGGTAGCCTTCCAGTTGTATCTCTTCGCCAGACATGGCAGTGAGTAATACTACCGGAATATGTGATGTACGCGGATCACTTTTTATCTTTTTTGATAACTCTATACCATTCATTAGCGGCATCATTATATCGCTCACTATAAGGTCCGGAATAAGCTGCTTTATTTTATCCCAACCTTCCTTGCCATTCACCGCTTCTACAACTTCATAGCTTTGTTTTAAGTTGTCTTTTAAATAAAACCGGAAATCTTCATTGTCTTCCACCAATAATATTATTGGCTTCTTAGAGGTTGGGCCTGCAAATTCCACTTCCGGTGCTTCAACAAATGAAACCTCTTCCCTTGCCAGTATTGTTTCCGTTATCGGGGTGAGGTTATCGGCAACTGTTTCGTTTATTTCTTTTACAGGCAGTGTAACTGTAAAACAAGTCCCCTTCTCCGGCTCGCTATCCACTTTAATGGAACCATTATGAAGCTTTACAAACTCTTTTGTAATTGCAAGGCCGATTCCGCTTCCCTGGGCGAGCATATTATCAGGAACGGTATGCTGAAAAAAGCGTTCAAATATTTTTTCGTGCATTTCCGCAGGTATACCGATACCAGAATCCTTTACACTTAAATAAATACTGCTATTTGCCGCTGAGTAACTGATGTTAACATGTATATTACCGTTAGCTGGTGTATACTTGAATGCATTTGACAACAGGTTAAAAAGAATTTTTTCTAATTTATCCCTGTCGAAAAATGTTTCGAAACTTTCTGCATCAGAAGAAAAAACGAGTTCAATATTTTTTTTCTCTGAAATATCGGAAAAGGATGACACAATATCTTTTACAAACCTTATAATATCTCCTTTCGACAACTGTAATTTAAATTCCTGCACTTCCATTTTCCTGAAATCAAGCAATTGATTTACCAGGTTTAGAAGACGCCTGGCATTTCGTTGTATCAGTTGCAGTTGTTTCTTTTGGTTGCCTTCACCGGTATTTTTCACAATCGTATCTAACGGAGAAAGAATTAATGAAAGAGGCGTTCTGAATTCATGACTTATATTGGTAAAGAATTTAGTCTTCATTGCGTCGAGTGCCTGTATACGCTCCGCTTCTTTTTGTTGTTGTTCCATTTGAAATCGCATGCGTGCCCGCTCGAGTGTAATGCGTCTTGCAAGAAACAACGCTCCCACAATCGCTAATGTGTAAATAAAGTATGCCAATGGTGTGCGCCAGAAAGGAGGTAGTATATTTATTTTCAGCACAGCTCCTTCTTCATTCCAAATACCATCGCTGTTTGCAGCCTTTACTCTAAAAGTATATGAACCGGGGTCGAGGTTCGTATAAGACACCCGACGTTGCGAACCGTCTGTTATTACCCAATCTTTATTAAAGCCTTCCAGTTTGTAGGCAAACTTATCTTTTGCAGATTGAGAAAACCCCAGTGCAGCGAATTCAATCGAAAAAATATTCTCTTTATACTTAAGCGTTATCTCCTTTGTTTCAGGAAACGCCCTGGATAAAATTGCCCTACCATTTATAACATCTCCGGCAGTTATTTCTTTATTGAAAATCTGCAAATCTGTAAGTACTACAGAAGGTACTTTCCGGTTAATAGAAAATTTATCAGGATTAAAAATATTGAACCCATTTGGTCCTCCAAAAATCATTTCACCCTGTCTTGTTTTGTAAGCAGCCTTATCATTAAACTCCCTCGCCTGCAGCCCGTTTGATTCGTCGTAA
>JAEUVI010000559.1 GCA_016787105.1 Chitinophagaceae bacterium
ATTTAGTATAAAATTCCTGAAAGAAGTATGCCTGCTATGTGTGCAAACAGAAGTAGGGCAATTTTGCTCCACTCCCTGGAAAACAATCATTATAAAAGGGATTGAAGAAAAAAACAGGAAAGACTGGAATGCGCTACTTGACAAATACCGCATTAACGTACGTCATGCTGCTAATGAACTCAATTTCCAGGTAGAGGATAACAACCTGGAAGCACTTAAACTAAAACAACATCTTGTAAAATACCTGAATGATGATGACACAAGAACTTTTGGGGTGTGCATCGGTATTAAAACAAGAAAGAAAAGTGAAATATTCTGTAGTATATTGGTAAAGCGCAAATCACTTCTGCATATTGGTAAATGGAGTTTTTTCCATTCCTACGATATTTTATGTGCGAAAGATTACAACCCGAACGAACGTACCGCATTTGTATTCAGCAGCGACAACCCACGATGGGTGCTTGGAGAGCAACTGCGCCGCGCTGTTCTTTCATTTTATCATTCGGGTGAAGAAGTACCTGCAGACTATGATGTGGAAAGCCAGACTGAATGGGCAGTTGCTGAATAGATTTTCCCAAATAGTGTCGAGTAAAATTTACAGCAAATGAAATTACTTATAACCGGCGCAACTGGCTTGATAGGATCCGAACTTGTAAGGCAGTCAGTCATTGACCCGGATATAGAAGAAATAATTTTGCTGGTGCGGCATCCATCTGAAATTGTACATCCGAAAATAACAACAGTACAGCATACTGATTTTTTAAATTACAGTCCCGCAAAAGATTATTTCAAAGAAGCTGATGCTATTATTTGGTGCCTTGGTATTTCTCAAACACAGGTAAGCAGAAAAAAATACGAAATCATCACCTACGATTATTTGCAGGCCTGTGTCCGGTTTTGCGAAGTAATACATCCATCCATCCGGTTTATTTTTGTAAGTGGAGATGGCGCAGACAGAACCGGAAAAAGCAATGTGCTTTTCAAAAGAATAAAAGGAAAAGCTGAAAATGAATTGCTATACTCTGCTTTAAAGGATTTTTTCATTGTACGTCCTGATGCGGTAAACCCGAAACATAAAAATAAAAAAGCGCCATTTGCCTATAAATTGGTTTACCCTTTATTTTCACTGATTGAAAGGTTCTCTCCCGGTCATATAATATGGTCGGATGTTTTAGGACGGGCATTAGTAAGCCTTGCAAAAAATGGAAATGAAAAAAACACACTGGAAAATATTGAACTGAGAGAACTCGGAAAATAAAGTCAGCTCAAATCGTGCAATATTTTTCACTTAACTACTTTTACCAATAATTTTTACAGTTGAAGCAATTACTCGATCACATAAAAAACTATTACCTGCTAAGTCCGGAGGCTAAGCAGGCATTAGCAGCTTGTTTCGAGCAAGTAATTCTCAATAAAAATGAATACCTGGCTACCGAAGGCAAAATATGCCGGCATTTATATTTTGTACAGCAAGGTGCATTACGTGGCTATTATATACTGGATGGAAAAGAAATAACACATTGGTTTGCCTTTGAAAAAAACTTCGTTACCTCTTTTCATAGTTTTATTACACAACAACCGGCAGTAGAAAACATCCAGTTGCTGGAAGGCAGTGTATTATGGGCCATATCGAAAGACAAACTATCTGACCTTTTTGACCTTTACCACGATATAGAAAGGCTGGTAAGAATTGCTACTGAAAAATATTATATACGGCTCGAAGAGCGATTTATCAATGCACATTTTAAAACAGCTACTGAGCGTTACGAAAACCTGCTTCAGCAGCGGCCCCACATTCTCGAAAGGGTTCCATTAGGTTATATCGCCTCCTATCTCGGTATCAGCCAGGAAACACTCAGCCGCATCCGAAGCCGGATTTAACATTTAGCATTTTGCTTTTTGATCATTGTCAAAAGCCCGGCCTGGAGCCTGAAATAGATTTGTTTTCTAAACCACAAATATGGAACAGAAACAAAACCACCAGCCATCATCTGCATTTATCGCTGCATCATGGCTAGCATTATTTACAGGAGTTATCGCTTTCCTTGTTGGCTTATGGAATGCGGAAATGCAGCTGAATGAAAAGGGATATTATTTCACGGTATTAATGTTTGGGCTATTTGCTGCAGTATCCGTTCAGAAGGCCGTACGCGACCAGATGGAAGGAATTCCGGTTACTAATATTTATTATGGCCTGTCTTGGTTTGCTACCATTTTATCCATTGTACTGCTTACAGTAGGCTTATGGAATGCGGAGCTTGCAAAAAGTGAAAAAGGGTTTTATGCTATGGCTTTTATACTTAGCATATTCGCGGCCATAGCGGTACAAAAAAATACCAGGGATATGAAATTGAGTAAAGGAAATTGGCAGGAATAAAAATCACAGCAAGCTTAAAAATTATCCGGGCATAGTTGATTAAGCCTGGCCCGGATAATCTTATTGAAACAGATAATATCAATCTTTGCTGACAGGTTTCTTTTCAATTCGTATTTTGATAAACTTTGGAAAGTAAATCGCCTGCAGATCCAATAATTCTTCAAAATCAAAACTATTGATGTTGTAGGTA